>LVBO01000043.1 GCA_001604435.1 Synergistales bacterium Syner_01 | reverse complement strand
TCTTTACGCTTTGCAGGACGGCGCTCCCCTTACTCCAAGAAATGCACACTCATTTCGGAAAACAGGGAATCGCTATTCCGATTCGCGGTACAACGAGAAGTCTCACATCTTTTCTCTTACCATCTTCAGGTGACCTGAAATCTCCTTCTTCCCCCCCTCCTCAGATCGTCTGATTTTTTAACAGTATTATTTCGCCCCCTCACCCGCGCCGCATGCACGACTGCAGGTCGTTCGACGTGTACGCCAGGTGCGCGGCCAGGGCCTCCAGCGCCGCGTCGAGGGTGCGCGCCGTCACGGCGTCGAGGATGGCTCGGTGCTGGCGCTGCGACTCGTCTCTCATGGAAGCGAGGTGGAGGCGGATGTTGCGGTCGGTCTTCTGGCGCAGGCGGGCGAGCATGTCGAGAGTCAGGGGCCGGTCTGCGGGCTCGTAGAAGAGGTTGTGGAACATCTGATTGAGGTCGCGCCACTTGATGCAGTCGGGCTCGCGCTCCATCAGGTCGAGCACCTTGGCCGCGTCATCGACGACGCGACGGGTGATGCGGGGGAAGGCGATCTTCATCAGGCTGGTCTCCAGGGCGGAGATCATCTCGTATAGCTCGCGGGCCTCCTCCAGCGAGAGCGCGGTGACCATGGCTCCCCGGTACCCCTGGAAGGCGATCAATCCCTCCGTCTCCAGCAGGCGCAGGGCCTCGCGCAGGGGGATGGGGCTCACGCCGAGGCGGAGGGCGAGCTGGGCCTGGTGCAGCGGTTTGCCCTCGGGGAGGAGCCCGCGGTAGATGGCCTCCCGCAGCACCCCCGCGATGTAGTGGGGGGCGGAGCTGTCTCCGGCGTTGCGCGCCGCAAGGCTTTCGAGGGTCATCTCTTCGTCCATGATACGGTCCTCCCGGAAAATATATTTTTTGCAGGCGATATTATAGGAACGCTCCCCAAATTATACTCCATTGACAGCAAGAGTCGGATATCAGCATACTTTACATGAAGAGCGCCATATCCAACGAAGGAGTGATCACGATGGCTGTTCCCATGAAATTTCTGACCGAAGAGCTCGAATCAATGAAGCAGGGCGGGTTCTACGGCACTATCCGGACACTGGAGAGCCCCCAGGGGGCGTGGGTCCATATCGACGGGAAGAAGTACCTGAATCTCTGCTCGAACAACTACCTCGGACTGTGCAACGATCCCCGCCTTGTGAACAAGGTGAAGGAGTACGCGGACAAGTACGGCGTCGGTCCCGGCGCGGTGCGCACCATCGCAGGGACGATGAGCCCGCACATCGAGCTGGAGAAGAAGCTGGCGGCGTTCAAGGGCGCGGAGGCGGCCATCGTGGTGCAGTCGGGCTTCTGCGCCAACCTCGCGGTGATTCCGACGCTGGCGAGTTCCGCCGACGACGTGATCTTCAGCGACTCGCTGAACCACGCCTCCATCATCGACGCGTGCAAGATGACGAAGGCGAAGGTTGTCCGCTACGAGCACTCCGACATGGCCGACCTCGAGAAAAAGCTGAAGGAGTACGACGGCTTCGCCGGGAAGAAGCTGCTGATCACGGACGGCGTCTTCTCGATGGACGGCGACGTGGCGAAGCTGCCGGAGATCGTGGAGCTGTGCGAGCGGCACGGCGTGATCGTCGCGGTGGACGACGCCCACGGCGAGGGCGTGCTGGGACGGGGCGGCCGCGGCATCGTGGATCACTTCGGACTGCACGGCCGCGTGGACGTGGAGATCGGGACGATGTCGAAGGCGTTCGGCGTGATGGGCGGCATGGCGGCGGGAAGCGCGATCCTGGTGGACTACCTCCGTCAGAAGGCGCGGACGAACCTCTTCAGCAGCGCGCTCACCATCCCCGACGTGGCGGCGAACCTGGCCTCGGTGGAGATTTTGCAGCAGAGCGAGGATCTGGTGAAGAAGCTGTGGCACAACGGCGACTTCCTTAAAAAAGAGCTGAAGGCGCTGGGCTTCGACACGGCGCACAGCGAGACGCCGATCACGCCGGTGATCATCGGCGAAGCGTCGGACGCGAAGGCGTTCAGCGCGAAGCTCTTCGAGGCGGGCGTGTTCGCCACGGCGATCGTCTTCCCGACGGTGCCGCGCGGCACGGCGCGCATCCGGGCGATGGTCTCGGCGGCGCACTCCGAGGACGACCTGCGCTTCGCGGTGGAGAAGTTCGCCGCGGTGGGCAAGGCGATGGGGATCATAAAATGAAGAAGATTCTTGTGACGGGGGCCAACGGACAGATCGGCGTGGAGCTGGTCGTCCATCTGCGGAAGCTCTACGGGACCGAAAACGTGCTGGCGACCGATCTTCGGAAGACGCCCGGCGCGGCCTCCGAGGGCGGTCCGTTCGCGGCGCTCGACGTGCGCGACCCGAAGGCGTTCTCCGGGACGCTGCGCTCGTTCGGCGCGGACACGGTGCTCCACCTTGCGGGGATCCTTTCGGCACGGGGGGAGGCGGACCCGATGTTCTCGTGGGACGTGAACGTGAACGGCACGTGCGCGGCGCTGGAGGCGGCCCGCGAACACGGTGCGGCCTTCTTCTTCCCCAGCTCGATCGCGGCGTTCGGCCCGTCGACGCCCTCGAAGAACACGCCGCAGGACACCATCCAGCGGCCGACGACGGTCTACGGCGTGGCGAAGGTGGGCATGGAGCTGCTGTGCGACTACTACCACAAGAAGTTCGGCATGGACACCCGCGGCCTGCGCTTCCCCGGCCTGATCAGCTACGAGGCGCTCCCCGGCGGCGGCACGACCGACTACGCCGTGCACATCTACTACGACGCGATCAGGAAGGGGAGCTACACCAGCTTCATCGCGCAGGGGACGTACATGGACATGATGTACATGCCGGACGCGCTGAACGCCATCGTCCGCCTGATGGAGGCCGATCCGGCGAAGCTGGTCCACCGGAACGCCTTCAACATCTCGGCGATGAGCTTCGAGCCGGAGCAGATCGCCGCCTCCATCCGGAAGTTCCTGCCCGGTTTCGCGATGGACTACGACGTGGACCCGCTGCGGCAGGGGATCGCCGAGTCGTGGCCCGATTCGCTGGACTGCTCGGCGGCCCGTGAAGAGTGGGGCTTCGCCCCGGAGTACGACCTCGACCGGATGACCGAAGACATGCTTGCGCGGCTGAAGGAAAAGCTGTAACGTTCCGCCCCCCGGTGATGACCGATCCGGGGGGCTTCGTGTATTCCGGCCCCTGCGGCCGTACACCATAAGGAGGAAGACGACATGTTTGAAAACGCGCTCCCGAGCGTTCTGGGAGCCATAGGAAACACGCCGCTGGTGCGTCTGGATCGCCTCGCGAAGGCGTGGAATCTTGAGGGGACGCTCTACGCGAAGCTGGAGTATCTGAATCCGGGGTTCAGCAAGAAGGATCGCATCGCGCTGCAGATCATCGAGGAGGCCGAGGAGCGCGGCGAGCTGGTTCCGGGGCGGACCGTGGTGGAGCTGACGAGCGGCAATACGGGGACGGGGCTGGCCATCGTCTGCGGCGTGAAGGGGTATCCGTTCTGCGCGGTGATGTCGAAGGGGAATTCGATGGAACGCGCCCGGATGATGCGCGCCCTCGGGGCGGAGGTCGTGTTGGTGGACCAGGCGCCGGGATCGCCTCCGGGGCAGGTCTCCGGAGAGGATCTGGAGCGCGTCGAGGAACGAGCCAAGGCGCTCGTCGCGGAGCGGAAGGCGTTCCGCGCGGATCAGTTCGTCCTGAGAGGAAACGTGCGGGCGCACGAGCTGCACACCGGGGAGGAGATCTGGACGCAGACGGAGGGGAAGCTGGACGCCTTCGTCGACTTCGCCGGAACGGGGGGCTCCTTCACGGGGTGCGCGCTGGCGCTGAAGAAGCATAATCCGCGCATCCGCTGCTATCTGCTGGAGCCGGAGACCGCCGCGTTTCTGGGCAAGGGGGAGATCGTCAACGCGAACCACAAAATTCAGGGGGGCGGGTACAGCCGGACGCTCCCGCTGCTCGATCCGTCGCTTGTGGAGGACTACCTCGCCGCAAGCAACGACGACGCGATCGAAGGGGCGCACGCGCTGGCCGCGTACGAGGGCATCTTCGGCGGCTTTTCGTCGGGGGCGAACCTCTTCGCAGCCGTCTCGCTTCTGCGGGGGCGCGAAAAGGGGAACGCGGTCGCCTTTCTGGTCTGCGACTCCGGTTTGAAATATCTGAGTACGGACCTCTATCCGTAGGGGAGCGGAGCGTCTTCCCGGAAGGGACGGCGCTGCCCGGTAAACCGAGTTTCATCTTCCGTGAGGACGCAGAAAAAGAATACACCGCGCGCCGTCCTTTGGCATATAATGGATGCACGCGCGCAGAGCGCATCTTTTGGGGAGGTGGCATCATGACGTTGCGCCCAACACGGATGGAAGTCCGGCTGGACAACCTCCGGGCCAACTACGAGGCAATCCGGAAGCATCTTGACGAACACGGCGGCGCGGCCGCGAAAATCTTCGGGGTCATCAAGGCGAACGCGTACAACCTGGGAGCGGTTCCCGTGGCGTGGGCGCTGCGCGAGGCGGGGGCGCGCCACTTCGTCGTGGCCACGCCGGACGAGGCGCTCGAACTGCGCGCAGGGGGGATCGTCGACCCCGTGCTGGTGCTGGGGGCGTCGCCGTACGACGCGGCCTCCGACTACGTCCGGCACGGCATCAGGGCGACCATCACCGACATGGAGATGGCGCGCTCTCTCTCCGCGGCGGCGGAAAAACTCGGAAAAAACGCGCTCGTCCACGTGAAGATCGACACCGGGATGGGGCGCATCGGCTTCCGCCCGGACGAGGCGGCGGAGACGGTCGCGAGGATCGCGGCGTTGCCGGGGGTGGTCTGCGAAGGGGCGTTCACACACTTCGCCACGGCGGACGACGCCGATCTCTCCTACGTGCACGAGCAGCACGCCCTTTTCATGAAGGCGCTCGCCCTGATAGAGGCGAAGGGGCTCTCCATTCCGCTGCGCCACTGCTGCAACTCCGGAGGGACGCTCTCCTTCCCGCAGTGGGCGATGGAGGGCGTCCGGCCGGGGCAGATCCTCTGCGGGATGTACCCCACGGAGCACGTCCCCCGTTCGGTCCCCATTCTTCCGGGGTTCTCGTTCAAGACGGCGGTGGCGGCCCTCCGGACGCTGCCTCCCGGGCAGGGGGTCAGCTACGGGCTGACGTACGTCACGCACTCCGAGGAGCGGCTCGCCGTCCTCCCCGTGGGGTACGCCGACGGTTTCGCCCGCTCGCTCTCGAACAGGGGAGAGGTGCTCATCCGGGGCACGCGGTGCCGCGTGGCGGGGCGCATCTGCATGGACCAGTGCATGGTGAACGTCTCGCACCTGCCGGAAGTCGCCGTCGGCGACGAGGTGGTCGTCATCGGGCCGCAGGGCGGCGACGAGATCTCCATCTACGAGTACGCCGAAAAGCTGGACACCATCGTGGCGGCCATCGGCGCGATGATAAGCAAGCGAGTGCCCCGCGTCTACGTCGAGGGGAAGTGATAATGCCCGCTCCGTCCGGAACTGTCCGGCCGGAGCGTTTTTTCGGGGGGAAGACGATGCAGCCGATCGGAGTTGTTGTGTGGGGGTTGGGGAGCATGGGGTCGCTCATGGCGCGCATTCTCGACGCGAAAGAAGGCGTGGAGATCGTCGGCGCGGCGGATTCGCACCCTGAGAAGGTCGGGAGAACGCTGGGCGAGCTGTTCGGCCTGAAGCGTTTTCCGGACGTCGTCGTGACGGACGGGGTCTCCGTTCCGCTTCCGGAAGCCGACGTCGCGCTGCTCGCCGTCTCCTCGTTCATCGGAGAGACCGAGGGGTATGTGCGCGAGCTTGTGGAGAGCGGAAAGAACGTGATCACCATCGCGGAGGAGTGGACGTACCCGTGGAGGACGGCGCCGGAGACGGCGGCCGCGATCGACGGACTCGCGAAAGCGCGCGGGGTGACGGTGCTGGGAACGGGGGTCAATCCCGGATTCGTGCTGGACACGCTGATCATCGCACTCACCGGCGTTTGCAGCGACATCCGGGCGGTGCGAGCGCGGCGGGTGAACGATCTCTCGCCGTTCGGCCCGACCGTGATGGAGACGCAGGGGGTGGGCAGAAGCCTCGACGAATTCGACGCCGGGAGGCGGGACGGGAGCGTCGTCGGCCACATCGGCTTCGTACAGTCGGTGAGCATGATCGCCTCGTCGCTCGGGATCGAACTCGACGAAATCAGGGAGACCATCGAGCCCATCGTTTCCCGGACGCACCGGAAAACGGAGAGCGTCGAAGTGCTCCCCGGCAGGGTGGCCGGGTGCAACCACCGAGCCGAGGGGTGGAGCGGGGGAGCGGCGCGCATCGTCCTCGAACACCCGCAGCAGGTGCGCCCCGACCTCGAAGGGGTGGAGACGGGGGATTTCATCGAAATCGACGGGACGCCGGACATTCGAATGGGTATCGTCCCGGAGATCCCCGGAGGGCTGGCAACCGCGGCCATCGCGGTGAACATGATTCCGGAGGTGCTGAAGGCGCGGAGCGGCGTCGTCACCATGCCCGAACTTCCCGTTCCGTCGGCTCGCCTGTCGGACTTCCGCAAGTTTTTAAATCCTGACATTAAGAGCACATAGAAGGATTAAGTAAATTAAAAAATCATTTTTGGAATACGCATCTGAATTCGGAAATTCCCATTTTACTTGACATCGTCTCTGTGCATGAGGTATCGTACATGTGTTCTTTGCATATTTGCATTCTTCCAAAGTAAGGAAAACTTGGACGGAATCCTTCATGACTGACAGGAGCGTGAAAGAAAAGTGAAGAAAGGAAGCTGGGTGCAGATAGAGTGGACCCTTTTGGAACCGCAGGAACGCCCCTCGCATCTTCCAGCGGAAACCCGGGCCGTTCCTCTCCGTATGCGGGCGAAAGGCTGTCTTGAAAAAGACGCCTCCATCGGAGAAACAGTATCGGTCACGACGGTCTGCGGGCGGACGCTCACCGGCGTCGCGACGGCGGAAAACCCTCCCTATACGCACTCTTTCGGACCGCAGATACCGGAGTTCATCGGACTCGGGGATTTTTTGCGCTCTCTCTGGAGGGAAAACGATGAGTAATTCGTACGCGGATGTGATGGCGCGCAAGAACGAGATCATGAAGCGCTCTCTTCTGATCGACTACGATCAGTTCGAGACGGGGAAGATCGCCTTCGACTACGAGGCGATGATGAACCAGTACGGCTATACGCTCGACCGCATCCGGCAAATTCAACGCGACGTCCACGTGGGGGACACGCCGCTGATCGAACTTCGCAACATGACGAAGACGGCGCGCTCTCTCGCTCCCAAGGGGAAAGGCGCGCGGATCCTGCTGAAGGACGAGGCGGCCAACCCCTCCGGGAGCTTCAAGGACAGAAGGGCCTCCATGTCCTGCTTCTTCGCGGAGTCGAAAGGGTTCAAGGGCGTCGCCGCCGCGACCAGCGGGAACTACGGAGCGGCGCTGGTCTCGCAGGCGAACATGCGCAACCTGAAGACGATCATCGTGCAGGAGGTCTTCGACAGCCTCGGGCGCGGACAGCCGGAGATCGTCGAGAAGACGAGAAAGTGCGAGGCGTACGGCGCGGAAGTCGTGCAGACGAGCGTCGGCCCCGAACTCTTCTACTACCTTCTTCTCGCGCTGGAGGAGACGGGGTATTTCAACGCGTCCCTCTACACGCCGCTGAGCATCGCCGGCATCGAGACATTGGGCTACGAGATCGCCGAGCAGTGCCGCGAGCGGCACGGAAAGCTCCCCGCGGCCATCGTGATCACCCACGCCGGGGGAGGCAACATCACCGGCACGGCGAGGGGGCTGATCAAGGCGGGCGCGCAGAGCGTGGACGTCATCGGCGCGAGCGTGAACCTCGAGGGGCTGCACATGGCCAGCGACCGCGACTTCAACCTCAAGTCGTTCACCACCGGGCACACGGGGTTCGGCGTGCCGTTCGCCACGTGGCCGGACAGGTCGGACGTCCCCCGGAACGCGGCAAGACCCCTTCGCTACATGGAGCGGTACGTCACCGTGAACCAGGGGGAGGTCTTCTACATCACGGAAGCGCTCTCGGTCCTGGAAGGACTCGAGCGCGGCCCGGCGGGGAACACCGCGCTGGCGGCGGCGTTCTCCATCGCGCAGGAGTACGGCGAGGACGATCTCGTCGTCGTGCAGGAGACGGAGTACACGGGGGCGGGAAAGCACCACTACGCGCAGCTCGCCTTCGCCAAGGAGAACGGCGTCCGCGTCGAAACGGGCGATCCCGCGACGGAGAAGGCCGGGACGAACATCGTCCTCCCTTCGCACCCGAACCTCATCAAGGCCAAGGAGATGGACTTGAATCCGATGCGCGTCTCCCTGATCCGCAACGCACTGAAGTTCGCCGAGCTTCATCCGTCGGACCTTTCGCAGGAAGATATCGCTTTTCTCGCCGCGGAAGTCCGCCGGGACACGGAGTACGTCGCCGACGTCCTGAAACGTCTCGGATGACCGATCCACTACGAGGAGCGTGAAAATATGAAACGGCTTTTCGACTTGCTATGGGTCTTTCTCAGGAAGGCGGAAAACGCGATCATGATAACGAGCACGATCATTCTGGTGACGCTGGTGCTCACGCAGGTCGCGCTCCGCTACATCTTCAAGCTGCCGCTCATGGGCGTCGAGGAGCTGGCCACCATGACCGGCTTCTGGATGTACATGATGGGCGCGGCGTCGGGTTCCCGCGAGCGGAACCACATCCGGGCCGATCTTCTGCACTCGGTGATCAAAAACCGGCGCGTCTACTCGGCGATCCAGACGTTCGTCTCCCTGGCGACCTTCGTATTGGCCTGCGTGATGACCAACTGGTGCTGGAACTATATCACATGGTCTCTCAAGTCGCGTGAACTCTCGCCGGCCCTCATGATCCCCATGTACTACGCGCAGATGAGCCTGCTCGTCTCCGCGGCGCTCATGGCTTTTTATTTTTTCATCGAATTCGTCGACCACGCCCGGCGGGCGCTCGGGAAACCGGCCCTCGTCCTGCCCAAGGCGCCGTACGATGAATAGCGGCGCCGAAGGAGGACCGTTATGGATCATATCGTTGTCGATCTTCTCATTCTGATTTCATCCATCGTCGTCGGCATTCCGGTGCCGTTCTGCTTCATGCTGGCCGCTATCTACATGGGCGTCATCTATTTCCCGGACTTCTCGTTCCTGATGACCATCGGGTTCCGGGGGCTGAACTCTCTGACCATTCTTTCCATTCCGTTCTTCATCATCGCCGGGGCGCTGATGAGCTCCGCGGGCATCGCCGAGCGTCTGACGAACTTCGCGAACTCCATGCTCGGACGCATGCGGGGAGGCATGGGCGCGGCGAGCATCGTCGCGTGCGCCATCTTCGGCGCGATCTCCGGAACCGCTTCCTCGGCGGTGGCGTGCATCGGAGGCATCATGATCCCCCGCCTCGAAAAGCTGGGCTACCCGCGCGGCTACTCGACCGGAATGCTGAGCTGCGCCTCGGTGCTCGGCCAGCTGATCCCACCGAGCGTCCCGATGATCCTCTACGGGTGGGTGACGCAACAGTCCGTCGCGGCATGCTTCCTCTCCACCGTCGTGCCGGGCGTCCTGACCACGACGATCTTCTGCGTCATCAACTACGTCATGGTCGGCAGATTCCCCGCGATCAAGGTCGACGATCCGCTGCCCAAGCCCGAAAGAAACAAGATGATTCTGAAGGCCACGCGCAAGGGCATCTGGAGTCTGCTGATGCCGATCATCATCCTCGGCGGCATCTACGGCGGCGTCACCACGCCCACCGAAGCCGCGGCGGTCGCGGTGCTCTATGCGGTGATCATAGGCTTCTTCGTCCACAAGGAGCTGAAACCGGGCATCATGTTCCGCTCGCTTAAGTCGGCGGCGACGACGAGCGGCGTCATCGTCCTGATGCTCTTCTTCGTCACCATCCTCGGGCGCCTCTACACGATGCAGCAGGTACCGATGAAAATAGCGAACTTCCTGCTGAGCACGTCGGACAACAAGTACGTCATCCTCTTCATGGTGAACATCTTTCTTGTCATCATCGGCATGCTGATGGACGACCTCAGCGGCACGATGCTCGCGGCGCCGCTCCTGATGCCCTTGATGCTCCGCATCGGCGTGCATCCGATCCATTTCGCCGCCATCCTGGGGACGAACCTCGGCCTCGGCAACGTGACGCCGCCGACGGCGCCGATCCTCTACCTCGGAGGCCGCGTCGGAGGGGTGCAGGTCGACGAGTACATGAAACCGGCGCTGATCTACATGATCTTCGGATTCATCCCCGTGATCATCCTGACCACCTATCTGCCGGACCTCTCCCTCTTCCTTCCCCGGCTGATCATGGGAATCAAGTAGCGACGCCATACACTGCGGGAGGAGGCGATGCCGGGGCCCGAAACGTAAAGGAACGCGCACGGACAAGCGTCTTATCGGATAAGGATACATATTCAAAAGGAGGGATATCATGACGTTTACAAGTAAAACGAAGCGGATTATCGTGTGTCTCGTCACTCTATCGTTTCTCTTCGCCTTCTTCGGAATGGCATCGGCCGCCGATCCTCTGTTCACGATGCGACTGGCACAGGTACATCCCGTCGACAGCGACTATGACCTGAGGGCCAAGTCCTTCGCGCAGAAAGTCTTCGACCGCACCGAGGGCAGGATCAAGGTCGACGTCTTCTCCGGCGGCGTTCTCGGCGACTGGACCGAGATCTTCGAAATGGTGCAGCGCGGCACGATCGAGATGAGCATGGCGCAGGCCAACGCGAACTTCGACCCGCAGCTGAACCTGGCCTACTACTTCCCCTACATCGTCACGAACGCGGAAGAGGCCCAGAAGGTCTACGGCCCCGACGGATGGGCGTACAAGATCATCCAGGACCTGTGGGCGAAGCACAACATCATGGCCCTCTCCGTGGTTCCCATCGGCATGTCCGGAGTCTCTCTCAACAAGGTTCCGGAGAAGTACACCGAGCCCGGCGCATCCCACGGAATGAAAGTCCGCGTCATGCCGATCAAACCGTGCGAGTGGACCTACGAAGCCCTCGGCTACATCGCGACTCCGATACCCTACGCCGAGGCCTACAGCGCCATTCAGACCGGCATCGCCGACGGCCAGATGGGCGGACCTCCCTTCCAGGGGTGGCAGTTCAAGGACGTCAACAAGGTCTGGATTCAGTATAACGACTTCTTCGAGTCCTGGTGGTTCGCGGTCAACATGGATATCTGGAATAAAATCTCTCCCGAGGATCAGGCCGTCATGCTGCAGGCCGCCCAGGAAGAGTCGGACATCCAGTGGGAACGCGCCGAGGAGTACGATGAAGAGTACCGTCAGAAGCTGGTCAAGGAGTACGGCTGGACCATCGTGAAGCTTTCCCAGGAGGAGCTCGACACGCTCGCCACACACGTCCGCAAGGTCGTATGGCCCAAGATGGAGGAGCTCGTGGGTAAGGAGCTTATGGACAGAATCTACAAGGAATCCGGAATAGCCCGCTGATTCCGAAACGCGCGAAGGGGCGGAGGGCGCGCATGCCTTCCGCCCTTTTTTAAAGGAGATGACCGCAGGAATGTTCCCCCGGAAAAAGGATATCAGTCAATGTCTCCGTCTTGTGGAGGAGGACAAAGCCATTACCTCCCCCGCGGCGAAGCTCCCCTACTACCCTCTGGTCGTCCGCAGGGGGCGCGGCGCAGTCGTGGAGGACGTCGACGGCAACTCCTACATCGACATGCTTTCAAGCGCCGGGGCAATCAACACCGGACACTGCCATCCGAAGGTGGTCGAGGCGATCAAGAAGCAGACGGAAGAGCTCATCCTCTATACGCACGTCTATATGTACCACGAGCCGCTGATCGACCTGACGAAGGAGCTGATCGCGATCACTCCCGGCGACTACCGGAAGCGCGCATACTACGGTCTCGCCGGTTCCGACGCCAACGACGGCGTCATCAAGCTGGCGCGCATCGCGACGAAGCGCCCGAAGATACTGGCCTACCTCCGCGCCTACCACGGGAGCACCTACGGCGCGCTCTCGATGAGCGCGGTGAGCCTGCCGATGCACCGGGGGCTCGGGCCGCTGCTCCCCGACATCTACCACGTGCCCTACCCCGACGTTTACCGCACTCCCTTCCCGGGGATGACGGAGGACGAGGTCGCGGACTACGCCATCGAGCAGATCCGCATCGCCTTCTCGACGAATATCCCGCCCGACGAGACGGCCGCCATCGTCATCGAGCCGATCCAGGGCGACTCCGGGCTCGTCGTGCCGCCGAAGAAGTACATGCAGTCCCTCCGAAAGCTCTGCGACGAGTACGGGATCCTGCTCGTCTCCGAGGAGGTGCAGCAGGGGTTCGGCCGCACCGGCAAGTGGTTCGGCATAGAAAACTTCGACGTCGTCCCCGACGCGATCGTGATGGGGAAGGCCATCGCCTCCGGTCTGCCCCTCGGCGCGGTCGTCGCGAGGGCCGACATCATGGAGACGTGGGA
>LVBO01000443.1 GCA_001604435.1 Synergistales bacterium Syner_01 | reverse complement strand
ATGAACCTTTCCCAATCAAGGATCTTGAACTGAAAAACCGTATAGTCATGCCCCCCATGTGCATGTACAGCGCGCCCTCCTCCCGCGTTGCTCCCTTTCACCATCTGCACTACGGCGCGCGCGCACTCGGGGGAACCGGCCTGATCATCGTGGAGGCGACCGCCGTCCTCCCCGAAGGACGTCTCTCCGACAACTGCCTCGGTCTTTGGGACGACGAGCAGATTGCGGGCATGGCCGAGCTGACGCGCCATATCCACAGCCTGGGAGCGAAAATAGGCGTGCAGCTCAACCATGCCGGCCGGAAGTGCGGCGCGACGGCCGAAACAATCTATGCCCCCAGCGCCGTCAACTACAGCGACGACGGGAAATACAAAGACCCCGTCGAGATGAACCTCGACGAGATCGCGCGCGTCACCGAAGCCTTCGCCGCAGCGGCGGGGCGAGCGCTCCAGGCTGGATTCGACGTCGTGGAGATCCACGGGGCGCACGGCTACCTGATAAACCAGTTCCTCTCTCCGTTGAGCAACCGACGCAGAGACGGCTACGGAGTGAACTTCGAAGGCAGATCACGCTTCCTCCAGGAGGTCGCGAGGGCGGTGCGCACGCGCTGGCCCGAGGAGAAACCTCTTTTCCTCCGGATTTCGGCGGAGGATTATGTCGAGGGCGGCATGACCACCGGACAGATGGTCAGGATCGTCGACAGGGTCACCAAGGAAGTGGACGTTGTCCACGTCAGCTCCGGAGGGGTCACGGCGGTAGCGCCTCCCGTGCATCCGGGGTATCAGATCCCCTTCGCCGAGCAGATCAAGAGGGAGTGCGAGGTTCCGACAATCGCGGTCGGCCTGATCACCAGCCTCGACATGATCGAAGAGACGCTTTGCAACCGGAGGGCCGATCTCGTCGCTCTGGGGCGCGAACTGCTCCGGAATCCCTTCTTCCCTTTGAACGAGGCAAGAAAAAAGGGAATCGAACTCCCCTGGCCGGAGCAGTACAAAAGAGCGTTCCTTTAAGAACCGCGAGGGGCTTCCGGTATTCGGAAGCCCCTCGTCGCATTACAGCCGGCGTATGCGGAGCGCGCCCTCTTTCAGCGCCGCGATGCCCTCCACGGCCGCCTCCGCCGCCGACGTCGTAGTAGTATACGGTATCTTCCGACGGACCGCTTCGATGCGCATCTCCTTGTCTCCCTGCTGACTGTGCCGCCCGAGAGGAGTGTTGATCAGCATCTGGATCCTCCCGGCACGCATGTGGTCCACCACGTTCGGCGAGCCTTCGTGCACCTTCAGCACCACCTCGGGGAACACTCCCCTTTCAAAGAGATAACTCGCGGTCCCCCTCGTGGCCGCGATTCCGAACCCCATATCCCGAAGCTTCTTCGCAACAGGGAGGATCGTCGGTTTATCCGGGTCGTTCACCGAAATGAACACGGTTCCTTTCGTCGGCAGCACCGTGCCGCAGGCGGCCTGCGCCTTCGCGTAGGCTTCCCCGACGCTCTCCCCGGATCCCATGACCTCTCCGGTGGAGCGCATCTCCGGCCCGAGCAACGGATCCACCGAGGCGAACCTGTCGAACGAGAAGACGGCCTCCTTCACCGCCCACCCCGTAAGGCACCGCCCCTCTCCGTAACCGTTCCGGACAAGCCCCTGCGCTTCGAGGTCCTTCCCCTCCCAAAGACGGACGGCCGCCCTCACGAGATCGACGCCGCTCGCCTTCGAGAGGAAGGGTACCGTTCTGGAAGCTCTGGGATTCACCTCCAGCACATAGAGCACGCCATCCTTCATGGCGAACTGAATGTTGAGAAACCCTTTCACCCCTATCGCGCGCGCGACGGAAACGGCGGCGTCGGCCATCTCCCGAAGAATTTCCGGAGGCGACTTATAGACGGGGAAGACGCAGGCGCTATCGCCCGAGTGGATACCGGCGGCCTCGATGTGTTCGCCGATTCCGGCGACGTAGACGTTCGTCCCGTCGCAGAGAGCGTCGAGGTCGTATTCGAACGC
>LVBO01000442.1 GCA_001604435.1 Synergistales bacterium Syner_01 | reverse complement strand
TGTTAATTGTCACTGCTATAGAGCCATTTCGTAATCGGCGTAATGAGTCCACTTTGTAATCGGCGCAATGGAGCCAGTTGATGATCACCGCAATAGAGCCACTCGGTGATCGGCGCAATGGAGCCACCCCGGATCGACCGTTGGAGGCGGACCGTTGCATGAAGAGCTTTCAAAAGGTCTCGGACCGAACCGTTTCTTACGATAGACTCCCAGCATATCAAACGCCGGGAGGGCCTGTCATGGGCAACAGGAGGTTCGAGATGTACCATTATCGTCAAGTGATTCACCGCATGCGCATGGGGCAGAGTGACCGGGTCATCGCCCAAGCCAGACTGATGGGCCGGGCGAAGTGCGCTCAGGTTCGGGCTGCCGCAGAGGCACAAGGCTGGCTCGGGAAAGGCCCGCTTCCGGACGACACCGTTCTGTCGGCCGCCATCGAGCGCCCCTCCATAACAAACCCCACCCACCAGTCCCTGAGCCTGCCGTACGAAGAGCAGATCCGGCAGTGGGTCGATAAAGGCATCCGCGGCACCGTCATCCATCAGAGCCTGGTCAGCCAATACGGCTTCCCGGGAAGCTACTCGTCCGTGTGCCGTTTGATCCAGCGGCTCGGGAAAGGCGGAGTGAAGGCGACCTGCATCCTGGATTATGAGCCCGGGGAGGCGGTCCAGGTGGACTTCGGCCGGGGTCCCAACATCGTCGATGCCTTCACCGGCGAGCGGATCAAGAGCTGGATCTTCGTCATGGCCCAGTGCTTCAGCCGCCACATGTATGCCGAGGTGGTTCCGGATCAGCGGGTGGATACCTGGCTGGGCTGTCACCGGAGGGCCTTCGAGTTTTTCGGCGGTGTCTCCGCCCGGGTGATCATCGACAACGCCAAGTGCGCCATCATCCGGGCCTGTTTCAGGGATCCGGCGGTCCAGCGCTCCTACGGGGAACTGGCCGAGGGATACGGCTTCGTCATCTCCCCCTGTCCGCCGAAAGAGCCCAAGAAGAAGGGGCAGGTGGAAGCGAACGTCAAGTACATCAAGAAGAGCTTTGTCCCTCTCCGGGAGTTCCGCTCCCTGGCCGACGCCAATGCCCAGTTGAGGCGGTGGATCCTGGAGACGGCGGGGAACCGCATCCACGGCACCACCCGGCAGAAACCCCTGTCTCTCTTTGCCGAGACGGAGAAGGCGCTCCTGAAGCCCCTGCCGGACGTTCCCGTGGAGTGCGCCGTCTGGTGCGAGGTGACCCTGCACGGCAACTGTCACATCCAGTTCGAGAAGGCCCATTACTCGGCTCCCTATACGCTGATCCGTCGCAAACTGTGGCTCAAGGCCACGGACACCACGGTCAAGCTGTTCCACAACCTGGAGCTGGTGGCCGTCCATCCCCGGCTGAGAAAGCCCGGCACCCGCTCCACCGTCGATGATCACCTGCCCCCGGAGGCCATTGCCTTCAAGATGCGGGATCCCCAGTGGTGCCTGCGCCAGGCCGGGGAGATCGGCGCCCACTGTCTTCAGTTGATCGAGCATCTCTTCCGGGACCGCGTCCTGGACAACCTGAGGGCCGCCCAGGGCATCATCGGCCTGGGGAAGAAGTACGGGGCCGTCCGCCTGGAGAGCGCCTGCCAGAGAGCCCTGTTCTACGACAACCCCCGGTACCGCACCGTGAAGGACATCCTGAAGATGGGCCTGGATCAGGAGCCGCCTTCTTCCGAACTTCCCCTTCCCGCCATCTACACCGTCCGCGGGCGTTTCCTGCGCCCGGGGGCGGAACTGCAAATCCACTGAGAAAGGAGGATGTCCATGAATCCCATGCCCGAACTGATCCCCATGCTCAAGCAGTTGCGCCTCTCCGGCATCCTCGATTCCATCGAGGCCCGGAACCGGCAGGCCATCGAAGGAAAGGTCTCCTACATGGACTTCCTGGCCACCATCGTCCAGGACGAGGTCGCCCGGAGGCACCAGAAAAAGATCGCCTCGGCCATCCGCCGGGCCACCTTCCGGAACCAGAAGACCCTGGAAGAGTTTGACTTCTCCTTCAATCCCGGCATCAACCGCGCCCTGATTACCGAGCTGGCCTCCTGCCGGTTCATCGAGGAGAAGGTCTGCTGCCTCATCGTCGGTCCCTGCGGCACCGGAAAGAGCCACATCGCCCAGGCTCTGGGCCACTGCGCCATCCGGACCGGATATGATGTCCTGTTCACCACTGCTTCCCGGATGCTCGCCCAGATCCATGCCGCCCGAGCCACCAACGGCCTCGACCGCCAACTGGCCAAGCTGGCCGGCGTCGATCTCCTCATCATCGACGACTTCGGACTCAAACCCCTGAGGGCCTCCCAGGACGAGGACTTCCACGACATCATCTCGGAACGGTATGAGCGCAGGAGCACCATCGTCACCTCAAACCTCGACATCCCCGAGTGGCCCGATGCCTTCCCCAACCGCATCCTCGGCGCCGCCACCATCGACCGGCTTCGCCATGCCGCCTACAAGGTCGTCCTCGACGGCAAAAGCTACCGGGAAGCACAGCCGGATCTCAAATCCGACAAGCCGACCTGTCAAAGAACCACAAAACCTGCACCCCAGAAAGGAGGTGAAATCCACTGATTCAACGAGGGGTCCGAGAACCCTTTGGGAGCCTTTTCAACTGGCTCCATTACGGCGATTATCGGTGGCTCCATTAAGGTGATGATTGACAGAACATAAGGCCATTTCAACGATTAATGACAAGCCCGGGACTTAATGTCCAAGTGCATGCATGTTGGACACGGGTAGCCTCCGTGGAACCGACGGGGCGAAGCTGTATCATCCATCCAACTCCAGACACCAACCGGCAGGCATACGACCCGGAATCCAACGACTTCACCCGCACCGAGGCAAAGATGCTGTTGACGGACAGGCGATCAAGCGCTTTGGATGCAGATTCCTTAAAGATGCCACCCCCGCTCCTCTCAACGTCACGCCAACTTCATCTTGCCTTAATCGGCAGTTCACATTGCCGGTGTAAAAGGTGCCTCCTCAAACAGGAGCGTTCCCTGGCCGGTTCTCTTCTCACCCGGATTGGACGTCCATCAAGGAATACTCCCCCCATGATCCGCAAAACGACTGACGATACGCCGAAGTCGCCCATGGCGCTCCCGGCATGTAACTCAGGGGGCGGAGCCTTGAGAAGAAAGCCCCGACGGCTCCGGGCCTTGGCGCCCCCGGCGGAGCGAACCTGACCGTATCAAACATATCTATCAAGGACTCTTCCAATATGACCCTGCTCGAAAAAATCCATTCCCGGACCGCCCGCATCGGCGTCATCGGCCTGGGCTATGTCGGCCTGCCCCTCGTCATCGAGTTCTGCCGGGCTGGCTTCCATGTCACCGGCTTCGACATCGACGAGAAGAAGATCGCCTCCCTCGGCCAATGGGAAAGCTACATCCGTCACATCGACCTCTCCTCCGTCCGGCAGGAGATCGAGGGGCGCTTCGACGCGACGGCGGATTTCTCGAAGCTCGCCGCCATGGACTGCATCATCATCTGCGTTCCCACCCCGCTCAACAAGAACCGCGAGCCGGACATGCGGTTTGTCTTCGATACCACCCGCACCATCGCCCGATACCTCCGTCGGGAGCAGCTTGTCGTCCTAGAGTCCACCACCTACCCCGGAACGACGGACCAGGACGTCCGCGAGATTCTCGAAGCCGGCGGCCTCACCGCCGGGTGGGACTTCCACCTGGCCTTCTCGCCGGAGCGGGAGGACCCGAACAACAAGGACTTCGGCCTGGGCTCGATTCCCAAGGTTGTGGGCGGCCTCACCCCGGCATGCCTCGAGGCGGCAACGGCCATGTACAAGGCCATCGTGAAGGGGACCGTTCCCGTCTCCTCGCCCCGCGTCGCCGAGGCGGCCAAGCTCCTGGAGAACATCTATCGCTCCGTCAACATCGCCCTGGTGAACGAACTGAAGATGCTCTTTGACCGGATGGGCATCGATGTCTGGGAGGTGATCGAGGCCGCCAAGACCAAACCTTTCGGCTTCCAGGCCTTCCATCCCGGCCCGGGGCTGGGGGGCCACTGCATTCCCATCGATCCCTTTTACCTGACGTGGAAGGCGAGGGAGTTCGACTTCCACACGCGCTTCATCGAGCTGGCCGGAGAGATCAACACCGCCATGCCCGACTACGTCGTCCTGAAAGTGATGAAGGCCCTCAACGCCGTGGGAAAGCACCTCCAGGGATCCAGAATTCTGCTGTTGGGGCTGGCCTACAAGGAGAACGTGGACGACGACCGGGAATCTCCCTCTTACCGCCTGATGGAGAAGCTGGAAGAACTGGGCGCCGTGGTCAGCTACAACGACCCCTGCATCCCCGTCATCCGCCCCTCCCGGGAATATGCGAAGTTCGCCGGCCGCCGGTCGCAGCCGATCGACGGCACCTGCGATCTCATCCTGATCGCCACGGCCCACGCCGAATACCGGGAGATCGATTTCGCCGCCCTGAACGTCCCCATCGTGGACACCCGGAATGTCCTTCGGGGGAAGAGCCCCCTATTCTTCAAGGCATAGGGGAATCGGGGCTTTGCTACTACAGGACGTGATGTGACCGGGCATCCTACATCCCGCAGGCGGCTCATCATCATTGCCGTTGCCCTTATCCTGGCCGCCCTGACCCTCCTTGCGGAAGTCCTCCCAGGATACCTTGCCTATGCTGACAAGCCCAACAAAGCCGATGTTGTGGTCCTCTTCATCGGCCGCGATTACCGAGCGCGAATGAAAGAGGCCAGGACCCTGATCTCCGAGGGCTACGCCGACCGCCTGATTATCCCCGCCTACGGCCAACTCCTGGGCAAGAAAGAAGTGACATCAGGAAACGGTAATGGGCAGGAGAAGCCCACCCCAGTTATCGACCTCGACAAGCTGGAAGACGATGTCCGAAAGATGCGGGCGCGAAGTCCCCATTACAAGAGTTACTTCGAAAACACCCATGTTGAGGTCCTGGAAGCAAAGCGCATCATGGACCGGCACGGCTTCAAGTCTGCCCTCTTTGTCAGTTCTCCCTACCATATGCGCCGCATCCGAATAATCGTAGAGGATGCCTTCGACCATGCGAGTTATCACATTGCCTTCATTTCCGCTCGATATAAGCAGGAGCAGAAAGTTCTTGGGAACTTTATCCTTTCCCGGATCGTGAGCATAGCCCATGAATGTATCAAGATCCTATGGTTCAAGGCGTACAGGTTATGGCCGATTTATTCTTGCGGATAAGATGATGAAAAAGAAAGATCCCTTTAAAAAGATTAATCTAGACAATCTTTTATGTATGGGCTGCGGCGCATGCGCTGGTATGTGCCACACATCCGCAGTAACGATGAGGATCAATACAAAAGGATATTACTTCCCAGAAATTGATGAATCAAAATGTGTTAATTGCGGAGTATGTCTTGATGCATGTCCAATATATGATTTTAATGAACGTCAGTATGAAGAAGTCATATTCAAAAATGGGTCAAAAGCATACAATGATGTATTTGGTTATTATTGTCAGTTATTTGCAACGTATGCAGTTAATAAAGCACTCCGAATAGACGCTGCTTCGGGGGGATTTGTTATATCATTATTACTATCTTTAATTTCAAATGAACATGTTGATTATGCAGTTGTAGCAGATTTGCGAGAAGAATCTATAACTGGCTACTATCCCAAAATCGTCGATTCTGAGAAAGATATCTGTTCCTCAAAAGGTTCCAAGTATGCACCTATACCTCAATGCATTTCTATTTCAGATATAATAAATAGACCAGGTAAATGCGCTTTCGTTGGATTGCCGTGCCATATAAATAGTCTTACTAAAGCAATGCAATCTAATCTCAAATTGAAAGAGAAGATTGGATGCACAATAGCACTCTTTTGTGGAGGTGTTTCATCGTTTAATGCAAGCCGTTACTTGCTTAACTTACTGAATATAAATGAAAATGACGTGGCAAGAATAAATTATAGAGGGAAAGGTTGGCCTGGATATTTTACAATATTTCTGAAAAATGGGAACTTAATCGATATACCCTATAGGGATATAAAAGCAATGGGGGGTGTTTTCAGTTCGTTTTTATATAGACCGCTGTCTTGTTCACTCTGTAATGATCCATTTGGGAGATTAGCCGATGTCTCGGTTGGAGACGCGTGGCTAACGAAATTTAAGAATGACCAAGAAGGAACAAATGCCGTTATTG
>LVBO01000441.1 GCA_001604435.1 Synergistales bacterium Syner_01 | reverse complement strand
AATAATATCTTATAGAGGTAGTAATATTTCTGTCGTTTCTTTATTATGGCAAGAAAAATTTTGATGGTGAAGGAGTAAATATGAAGACGGACGAAGAGATTCGAAGGAAGTTGCATGCATATGTTCCTCTGACGAAGTTTCTGGCTCGGTTTTTGGGGAAGCATTGCGAAGTGGTTCTTCACGATGTGCGCGATGTGGAACATTCCATAGTCGCTATCGAAAACAATCATGTAAGCGGCCGTTCGATCGGGGATCCTCTGAAGAACTTGGGGCGTTTTTTTCGCGAGCATGAAAAGGTTTCGGCCGATCTTATCAAGCCGAGGATCGTGGTCGATTCGACAGGACGGAAAAGAAAAACGGCGACGCATATCATAAAGGACGAAGACGGAGACGTCGTCGGTCTTCTCTGCATCAACGTGGATCTTGCGCGGTTCGGAGAACTCAAAGACATTCTTGAGGACTATATTCTCGGACCGGGACTGACCCCTCGGGCCGAACCGGAACTGGTCGGCGCGTCGGAAGGAGAAGACGATTCCATAGAGGATCTGACTCGCTCGATTATAAAGGATACGATCAGAAACTCTCCGGTACCTCCGTCCAGGATGACTCCCGAGGAGAAAATGAACATCGTCGAGAAACTGAACGGACGAGGAGTCTTTCTCCTTCGAGGCGCTCTCGGGGAGGTCGCCCGCCTTCTTGAGACTTCTGAAAACTCGATCTACAGATATTTGAGCAAACTGACCAACAACGCGGGGAAAAGCTCTTCTTCGCATCTCTGAAACCGGACGACGTCTTTCCCGCTCCGAAAAACGGGTCCGGGAGGGAACTCGTCATCCGGAGCGGCGAGTGAAAGGCTTTTACGACAAAGGATACTGGAAGGAAGGCGTTTCAATGACCTGTTCTCAAACTTTGGCTGAATACATCGTCGGTCTTGAGTTCGGCGGGCTTCGCGAAGCGCAGGGCTTTCGGAAAAGTACGTTGCTTTCGCCGTCGCCATGGGCGGAGACGGAAGCGCTTCGATCATCGGTCGCGAAGAGAGAACGTCGTTCTCCTGGGCCGCGTTCGCGAACGGCTGCCTTGGACATATCGAAGAGGTCGACGACGGTCACAGGATGTCCATCATGCACATCGGCACGGTAGTGCTGCCGGTGGTTTTCGCCTACGCCGAGAAGCTCGGTGTATCGGGAAAACGGATGATGGAAGCGGCGGTGTGCGGCTACGAGTTGGCCATACGTGCGGGAGAGTGTCTGGGTAAGGATCACTATACGCGATGGCATGCGACGTCGACGGCCGGAACGTTCGGAGCCGCCGCCGCCGCTGCGAAGATGCTCGGGCTCGACGCTGAAAGCGCGATGCACGCTCTCGGGCATGCGGGAACGCAGGCATCCGGCCTTTGGCAGTTTCTTCTCGACGGCGCCGTGGACGCGAAACCCTTTCATCCGGGAAAGGCCGCTTTCAACGGCATCCTGGCCGCCGAACTGGCGTTGCGGGGAGTAAAAGGGGCTTGCCGCATCTTCGAAGGAGAGAAGGGGTTTTGTCGATCGACCTCCTCGGGGTATCGCCTCGAATTCCTGACGGAATCTCTTGGCGACGTGTTCAAAATCGACGAGACGAATTTCAAGGGATATCCGACGTGCGGGCAGACGCACAGCATGATCGACGCGCTGAAGAAGATCATTGCCGCACGAGCGCTCGCTCCCGAGGAGATCGAGAGGATCGAGGCGCGGGTGTACGGGAAAGCCGTCGAAGTCGCGGGAATAGAGTCTCCCTCCTCTCTGGAAGAGGCGAAGTTCAGCAATGCCTTCTGCATGGCGGCGGTCGTTGTGAAAGGCGACATTACATTTTCCAACCTCTCCGGGAACGACCTTCTGGATCCGCGCATTCGCTCCTTGATGTCGAAGATCCGACTCGTCGTCGATCCCGAACTGGAGAAACTCTTTCCTGCGTGCAGACCCTGCGAGATTACCGTTTTTTTAAAAGACGGGAGCGAATTGCGGTCGGAGAACCGCTTCAGGAAAGGCGACCCCGAGAATCCTATGGACAGGAGGGCGATACGCGAGAAATTCGAAGCGCTTACGGAAAGGGTTCTTGAGAAGAATGTGCGCGAGGGCGTTCTGGAGTGGACGTACGATCTGGAACGGATGGACGCGTTTTCATGCTTCCCCTGGAAGTGACGTGTCCGCCAAGGGTGGCTTTACGAAATTGTACGGGAGGAAAAGATGGCGCACATACTTGATTCGGAGTTTTATAAGGATGGCTGGGGCACCGAGGAGATGCGGGAAGTTTTTGGCGACGTGAAGCGATATCAGAGGTGGCTCGACATAGAAGCGGTACTTGCCGCGGTTCAGGCGGAAAACGGGGTTATCCCCCTCGAAGCCGCGGAGGAGATTAAACGAAAGGCCCGCGTGGAGCTTCTTGATCTCGAATTTGTTAAGAGCGAGCTTGCCAAAACGGGACACTCGCTCGTTCCTCTCCTTCGAGGGGTGCAAAAAATTTGCGAGGGGGGCGGCGGCGAGTATATCCATTACGGTCCTACTACGCAGGATATCGAGGATACCGGGATGGTGCTCGAGATACGAGACGCCTGTCGGATTCTCTTTCGAGATCTTCTGAGGCTCGAGAGGGCGACGCTTCTTCTCGCCGAAAAATACAAGAGTTTTCCGATGGTCGGTCGAACGCATAACCAGCACGGTTTGCCCATAACGCTCGGGTTGAAGTTCGCCAACTGGGGCGCGGAACTCCGCCGGGATATCGAGCGGATGAAGGAGATCGGCAAACGCCTCTTTGTAGGGATGCTCCACGGCGGTACCGGAACCATGGCGGGATTGGGCGAGAAGGCTTATCCCGTGATGGAGGAAGTGATGCGGAGACTGGGGCTGGGTGTTCCCGTCACGGGATGGGGTAGTTCCAGGGATACGTTCGCCGAGTATCAGGCCGTGCTCGGAATCGTCGCGGGAACTGTCGGAAGGATCGCAAACGAGATATTCCAGTTGAGCAGAACGGAGATCCTGGAGCTTCAGGAGCCGTTGGGGAAGGAGTACGTCGGGAGCAGCACGATGCCCCACAAACGGAACGCGGAGACGTCGGAGTTCGTCGTCGCGATGGCGAGAATTGTGATGCACAACGCCGGGCTCGGTCTGCAGAGCATGATTTCCGAACATGAACGGGATACGCGGAGCTGGCGTCTTGATTGGCACTCGATACCGGAGAGCAGCATTATGACGGCAAAAGCTCTCCAAGCGTGTATCCGGGTTGTGGAGGGCTTGGACATCAATGAAAAGAGAATATCCGAAAATCTCGACATGCTCCACGGAATGCTCTTTTCGGAAGCGCTCATGTTCCACCTCGGCGCCAAAGTGGGAAAACAGACGGCGCATCATCTCCTTCGCGATGCGGTTCTGACCGCGAATGCGGAAGGACGAAGTTTCAAGGAGCTCATTCTTGAGGATGAGGAGATAGGGAAGCATCTTTCAGCGGACGAACTGGATTCGATCATGGACTACCGCAAGCACATCGGAACGTCCGTGGAACAGGTTGAAGCCGTCATTCGGCTCTCCGGGAAACTGGCGGTCGGAGACGAATCTTATGAGAAATCAATATGATGGCGATAACGGGAATGATTTGTAACTGAAACATTTGATGAATTGCAAGTCCGTAGAGTGACCGTATCGCGAGGATGCGACGAATGCTTGTGCATGATCGGATATCCGGCGTAGAGAAGGGAAAGGGAGGTGATGTTATGCAATATTCCGTGAAAAGCCCGTGAGGCGTTGTACTGCAAGAAGCCGAGTCGTTTGGGAAAGCTGATTTTTTCTAATCTGGAGTCAGCGTTTGCGTAATAGTTCACTTTTCGATTGGAATGGTATGCGCAGCCGTAACTCGGACTACAAAGCAGAATAACGTAGGAGGCTCGTTATGGAAAATACGGTAAAAAAGAAATCGTTTTTGTTAAGGTGCCTGGATGGAATCGAGGCGGTTGGTAACAGGCTTCCGCCGCCGATGATGATATTCGCTTTTCTGGCCGTATCGATGATCCTGATCTCGGGAATAGGTTCTTTCTTCGATTGGAGCGCGACGGGGGCCGTGTACAACGCCAAGACGAAACAAATCGAGGAGACCACGATCAATGTCGTAAGTCTGTTCAGTGTAAGCGGTTTGCAGTATATGCTCAAAAATCTGATCAGCAACTTCATGGGTTTTAAATCGCTTGGGATGATGCTCACCATCATGTTCGGTATCGGTATCGCCGAGTATTCCGGCTGGTTGAACGGATTGATCCTCAAAGCGGTGAAAATTACGCCGCCGAAACTGGTAACTCCTATGGTGGTATTCATCGGGGCCATGAGCAACCTTGCCGAGAATGCCGGGTATGTGCTGTTCGTGCCTCTGGCCGGATTGCTTTTCAAAGCGTGCAGGAAGCATCCTATCGCGGGAATAGCGGCCGGATTTGCAGGCGTATCGGGAGGATTCGCGGCGAATCTGCTGATCAGCTCTTCCGATGCGGTGCTCAGCGGATTTTCCGATATGGCTGCAAAAATAGTGGATCCGAACTATAACGTCGTAGCTACCAGCAATTATTATTTTACGGCGACATCCGTTGTATTGATTGTTCTTATCGGCACGTTTGTTACGGAGAAAATCATTATCCCCCGATTGGGTGAATATAAGGGAAACGGCGACGGCTCTTCAGTCGGCGAAGACACGAGTTTGGGCGAGAGGGAAGAGAGAGCTCTCAAGGTCGCAAATCGCGTGTTTTTGGGAATCGCCTTGTTTTTGGCGCTCTCGTGCATTCCGGGGAATTCCTGGTTGAGAAACCCGAATACAGGAAGTTTGATCGACGGCTCGCTTCTGATAGATGCCATCGTGCCGCTGTTTACCATCATGTTTTTCTTGCCCGGTCTCGTATACGGAAAAATTGCGGGGAAGTTCAAAAACAGCAGAGATCTTTTCAATGGATTCAACGATTCTATGCGAACGCTCTCCGGTTTCATCTGCGTTGTGTTCGCGGCTTCGCAGTTTATCAACTATTTCAACTACACAAACCTTGGTCGGCTGCTCTCCATCAACGGCGCGCATATTCTCCAGGAGCTGAACGTGGGGCCCGTGCCCTTAATGATAATGTTCATACTGCTTAGCGGTTTTTTGAATCTGTTTATGGCTTCCGCATCCGCGAAATACGCTATTTTCGCACCGGTATTCGTGCCGATGTTTATGACCTTGGGGATTTCCCCCGAGCTGACGCAGGCCGCTTTCCGTATAGGAGACAGCGCCACGAATATTATAGCGCCGGTACTGTCCTCTCTGCCGATTATCCTTATGGCCATGAAACGCTACGATCAGGACAGCGGATTTGGAACTCTTGTTTCATGCATGTTCCCCTATTGCATATCGTTCCTGGTTTCTTGGACGTTGATGCTGATTGTTTGGATGCTTTTGAAACTGCCGTTGGGACCGGGAGCGCTTCTTTTTTTATGATTATTAATTGCTGAAAATCTACCGCAAGCACGTTCAGGCGTACTTGCGGTAGATCGAGGAGGAGCAATGGAACATAGTATTCGTCGAAAAGTCGAAGATTGGATCGACGCCCATGAGGAGAAGATCGTTTCCGATGTAAAAAGATTGGTATCCATCGCCAGCGTCGCGGAGCCGGATAGTCGCGTACACCCTTACGGGCAAAAGTGCAGAGAGGTGATGGAGGAGTACCGCCGTATAGCGGAAGAGCATGGTTACAAGATCACCAGCTACGACGACCGAGTCGTCCGGGCGGATACGACGGATGTCGGGAGTCGCCCCGATATTGGAATCTGGAATCATTTGGATGTGGTGCCGGCGGGACATGATTGGAAGTTTAAACCGTACGAACCGGTGCTGAAGGAAGGCTATCTGATCGGCCGGGGCGTGAAAGACAACAAAGGGCCGGCCGTGGCCGCGATCTACGCAATCCAGTGCCTGAA
>LVBO01000440.1 GCA_001604435.1 Synergistales bacterium Syner_01 | reverse complement strand
CGTGGCCAAGCTGCCCGTGGACGACGCGGAGAAGTTCATCGTCTGGATGCTCACGAGTTTCGACGTCGGCGGCGAGACGGTGATGATGTCTCCCGCCGAGGGGTTCTACGCCACGCCGGGCCTGGGACGCGACGAAGTTCGCATCGCCTATGTCCTCAAGAACGAAGAGCTGGCGAAGGCGATGGATATTCTCAAAGCCGGCCTGGAGGCATATCCCGGCAGAATTTCTCCCGTCGCG
This sequence comes from Synergistales bacterium Syner_01, assembly GCA_001604435.1. Classification (GTDB taxonomy): domain Bacteria; phylum Synergistota; class Synergistia; order Synergistales; family Aminobacteriaceae; genus JAAYLU01. Next base: position 2,287 of record LVBO01000440.1, on the reverse strand, counting down.
GCGGAGGTTTGAAATCGCTTCAGGAAAGGTGGGAACGGCATGATCGTCGTAAGCGCGAAGTTCAAGGCAAAGCCCGGAATGCGGGAGAAGATCGTCGAAATCAGCAGGCACGCAATAGAATGCACACGGAAGGAGAAAGGGAATATCAGCTACACGCTTTTCTCTTCAGCCGACGACGAAGAGACGCTCATGTACTTCGAGGAGTGGGAGGATATCGACTCCCTGAGGGCGCATCTGAAGACACCGCACATCCTCGACGCGCGCGAAGCTCGGAAGGATATGCTTGACGGCGCGGTCGAGGTCAAGGTCTACGAATCGCGGCAGGTCGCGTTGTAGGAGAGGGGAAGGTATCGTCAAGGCGGGGGAGTCTCTAGCCGGAAAAGTCCAGGCGACTCGGGGGCGTGTTTCGGAAAGCGCCGTGCGAGGAGCGCGAGGTGGCCGACATGAGAGAACCGTTGGGGGGCGCTCCGTCGGCTCGACGTAAACTTTCGCAAAGATCCGGAGCTCGGCTCGGGAGGAAGCGGACCTATCCGATCACGGGCGGAACCAAGGGGGGCTGGGCCGCCGCGGTGGTCACCGTCATTGCAAGGCTCAACTTCCTGTTCGACCGCTCGCAGCCGAACTCTCTCACGTTGCAGGAGATATGCGAATTCTTCGGCGTCAGCACGAGCAGGGCTTCGGGCAGGGCAGGCGAGATCGAGAAAGCCTGTAAGATCCGAATGGGGCACGAGGGGCTGTGTAGCGGAAGAATCTCCGTCGGTTTCACTCTGGAGCAGTTGGTCGGCAGACTTGTCGCCGCCAAGAGCATGGAGAAAGAAATGGGCATCATCAAGGGATCGTAGGATTGAAAGCGAAGACCAGCGCGATAGAACTTCTTTTGTAGATCGTTGTTTTGGTTTTTCGTCGAGATTCGCCCCTTCCTCAAGTGCATGGTCTGTAGTTTCAAGAAGGAGCGGGGTAGAGAAAGAGTAGCGGTCTAAAGAGTAAGGAGGCGTTTCATGGCAAGAATTGAAGGTTTTCGAGTCAGGAATTTCCGTGTGTTGAAAGACATTGTTCTTGGGCGGTTGTGGAATAGGCACTCGGCCGGGCCTCTTTCCCCGATGACTGCGGTAATCGGGAAGAACGGCGTTGGAAAAAGCACTCTGTTCGACGCATTCGGTTTTCTCTCCGACTGTTTGAAATTCGGAGTTGAAGAGGCGTGCGATATCCGCGGACGGGGAGGTTTCGAGAAGGTACGCTCTCAGGGGTGCGACGGTCCCATCGAGTTCGAGGTCTACTACAAGGAAGACGGTAATGCGCGCCCTATTACCTATGAGTTGTCGATAGGTCTGGACGAGAGCGGTCGTCCCTGCGTCCTTATGGAGCGTCTTCGCCAGAGGCGCAAGGGACAGAAGCACGGTTGGCCTTTTTCGTTTCTTATAATGAACGACGGGAAAGGAATTGTCTGGAAAGGGGAAAAAGAAGGGCGCCAGATCGACGAGTCCCAAAAGAACCTGGATCTCTCGGGGTTGCTGCGTGCCATTCAATCGGATGATGCAGGAGAGGAGTCGAAGGAGACCGAGGTTGTAGAACTGGAAGACAGAAGACGTCTTGGTATAGCAACTTTGGGTTCTCTGAAGCAACATCCCAGGATTTCAGCCTTCCGTCGCTTTATCGAAGGGTGGTATCTGAGCTATTTCCGGCCCGATTCCGCCAGGGCTCTTCCGCTCGCCGGTCCGCAGATGCACTTGAATGTACATGGGGACAACATAGGAAATGTGGTGCAGTATATGGAGCGGGATCAACCGGCTCGTTTCCGGGCAGTTTTGGACAGGATTGCAGACAGAATCCCCGGTATTCGAAAAATAGATACCGAGAGAACGAGCGACGGACGTCTACTGCTCAGGTTTAACGACGAAGGCTTTCAAGACCCTTTTTATGCGCAGCAGATGTCCGACGGCACGCTGAAACTTTTCGCCTATATGCTTTTGCTTGCGGACCCTACGCCTCCTCCGTTCCTCTGTATAGAGGAGCCGGAGAACGGGCTCTATCACAAACTGCTCGAGATTCTCGCGAACGAGTTCCGGGATCATGCCACAGGGCGTAAGGGAAGTTCGCAGGTTTTTATCACAACCCATCAGCCCTACTTCGTGGATGCTCTTGCCCCTGATGAAGTGTGGATTCTTGAGAAGGGGGCGGACGGTTTTTCTTCAATCAGGAGGGCGAGCGACGACGCCTTGGTGCGGAATATGGTCGATGAGGGGCTCCCTTTGGGTTCTCTTTGGTACAGCGACTATCTGGATGCGAG
>LVBO01000439.1 GCA_001604435.1 Synergistales bacterium Syner_01 | reverse complement strand
GAGGCGGATCAACGGCGAGCGTTTCACCATCAACGCCGATCTCATCGAGACGGTCGAGTCGACGCCCGACACGGTGATCCGCCTCGTCAACGGACACCGGTATGTCGTCGCCGAACCTATGGACGAAATCGTGGATTTGGTGATACAGTACAGGCGGCAGGTTTTCCTCTCCTTCTTTTCGGAAAAGACCCTCGTCCGAAAAGAAGAGGAGGAATAAAAAAAGCGTCGAGTTCCGACGACCGACGCCGTACTCGTGAGGGGCGGGATATTCGTGGATCTTACTACTATCATCGGGCTTCTTGTCTGTTTCATCCTGGTCATCGGCGGCGTCATGGCGGGCGGTCAGGGGATCGCATTCATCGATTTTCAGTCCATGCTGATCGTCGGAGGAGGCACCGTCGGCGCGCTTGTCACATCGAATCCGCCCGAGAAGCTGAAAGGCTCTCTGAAGGTGCTCAAAATGGCTTTTACCGGCGGTTCTCCGGATACGGTGTCGCTGGTGCAGACCATCGTGAGCTTCGCGGAGAAGGCGCGCCGGGAAGGACTTCTCGCCTTGGAGGCGGATGCCGCCGAGCTGGATAACGAGTTTCTCAGGAAATCCATTCAACTTGTCGTCGACGGAACCGACCCTGAGCTCGTCAAGGGGATTCTCGATACGGAGATAGGTATCCTTGAAACCCGGCACTCATCCAACAAGGCGTTCTTCGATTCGATGGCGGAGCTTGCACCGGCGTTCGGCATGCTCGGGACGCTCATCGGCCTCATCACGATGCTCGGCAACCTGCAGGATCCCAACGCGCTCGGTCCCGGAATGGCGGTCGCCCTTGTCACCACGTTCTACGGCTCGCTGATCGCCAACGGTTTCGCCATACCGATCGCGAAGAAGCTCGCCTCCCGCTCGTCCCAGGAAGTGCTCTCGATGGAGCTGATGGTGGAGGGAGTTCTTTCGATTCAAGCGGGAGAAAATCCGCGTATTGTCGAGGAAAAGCTCAAGGTCTTCCTTCCTCCGGCTCTTCGTCTCGCGTTGGAGGAGAAGGCGAAGGCGGCGAAGGAAGGGGGAGCGTAGATGGCTCGCAGCAGCAGGAAGAAAAAGGAAGATACTTCTCCGGGAGCGCCGCTCTGGCTTGTCACTTACGGCGACATGGTCACGCTGGTGCTCACTTTTTTCGTGCTGCTCTTCTCGATGTCGTCGATCGACGTGCAAAAGTTCGAGCTCATGTTGCTTTCTTTCAAGGGGGCCATCGGTTTCATGCCCGGAGGCAAGGCGATCCAGGAAGATTCGGCCGTTTTCGGAGGTCAGCCCGCGCAGCACGCGGGCGAGTCCGCAAGGGTGACGCCCGAGATTCAGCAGATTGCGCGCAATCTCCGGAACTACCTCCGCACGGAAGGCCTCGACAAGGAGATCGTCGTCCGCATCGACCAGCGGGGGGTGACCGTTTCGCTCTCGGACCAGTTTCTCTTCGACTCCGGCCGCGCCGAGATCAAGCCGGAAGGAATGCGTGTCCTCTTCAAGATAGCGGAGTTCATCAAGGATTCGGTTCCCGCGGTCGCCGTCGAGGGGCATACGGACGGCGTGCCGTTGCGAGGGGGCATTTACCGGGACAACTGGGGGCTTTCCGCCGCTCGCGCGGCTGCGGTCGCGTCGTACCTTCAAGACAGGGCGGGATTCGACCCGCTGAAGCTGCAGGCGGTCGGGTACGGCCCCAACCGCCCGCTTGTCCCCAACGACACGCCGGAACACAGGGCCCTGAACCGCAGGGTCGATCTCGTGTTTCTTTCGCAGTATCCGAAACAGTAGGAGGAGAAGACGATGAAGCGTATTTTTCTTTTTATTATCATGGCGATCCTTCTGTTCTCCGTCGGTTTCGGAGGCGGTATAATGGTCGGGAGGACGTGGTTGAATCCGGAAGGGTCAACCTCCGTGACGATCGAGCAACCCGGGCCGGTTTACCTCGTCGGCGATTTCATCGCGAATCTTTCGGGCGCAGGGAATCATGTGGCGAATTTCAAGCTCTCTTTTGAGACGAGCGGGGATCGTGCGATGGAGATGGTTTCCTCGGCGAGCTGGGTTGCGCGGATACGCAACGAGGTGATTCTCCTCGTCAAGGACAGGGTGTTCGACGAGTTGACGACGGCCGAGGGGATAATGCAGCTCGCGGAGGACATAAAGCGTACTGTCAACGCGATGATGCCCTCTGTTCGCGACAAGGCGCCCGTGGTCCGGGTCCTTTTCGAGGGGTTTGTCCTACAGTAGGGGTATGTATGAGAATGCGGGAAGGAGGCGGGAAGCGTGACGCCTGACGTAATGTCGCAAAGCGAGATCGACTCTTTATTGGAGGCGCTCTCAACCGGAAGCGTCGATGTCGATTCGATCACGCGCGATTCCGGTGAAAAAAAGATCAAGAGTTACGACTTCCGCCGCCCCGACAAGTTCAGCAAGGACCAGCTGCGGGCGATCCAGATGATTCACGAGTCGTTCACCAGGCAGTTGACCACGACGATGTCGACGATGGTACGGTCGATGGTCTCCGCGGAGATCGCTTCGGTGGACCAGCTCGCATACGACGAGTTCATCCGTTCCCTTGTGCAGCCGACGGTGATCGGTATCCTTGAGATGTATCCGTTCAGCGGAAACGCGCTTATCGAGATCAATCCCAATCTTGTCTTCGCCATTATCGACAGAATGCTCGGCGGCCGCGGTGAATTTACCGGCAAGATCAGGGAGCTGACGGATATCGAGCGTACGGTGGTGGAGCGTCTGCTCATGAGGATGCTCGAACTGCTCGAGGAAGCGTGGAGCACCGTGGTGGACGTGCGCTTCCGCTATGAGAACCTTGAAAGCAATCCGTTTTTCGTGCAGATCTGTCCCGGTACGGACATGGTGTTGCTGGTGATTCTGAAGCTGAAGGTGAGCGAAGTCGAGGGAATGGTGAGCATCTGCATCCCGTACTTCCTGATGGAGCCGATCATGGACAAGCTCAGCTCTCAGCAGTGGTTCGCCTCGACGGGAAGAAAGACCGACGAGCGGTCCGGGGAGTACATACAAAAACACCTCGGCAAGGTCAGAGTCCCTGTGGCTTTGGAGCTCGGGCACACCGTTCTCAGCGTGGCGGATGTCCTTCAGCTGTCGGTGGGCGACGTGGTCAAGCTGGACGAAGTCCTTGGCGATCCGTTGGATGTTCGTATCGGCAATATGGTGAAGTTCAAGGCCGTTCCGGGAACTTCGAACGGTAATTATGCGGCGGAGATCAGCGAGATCATCCCTTTGGAGGATGAACGGAGCGGTCTTCCGGAAAGAGAAGGAGGGGCCGGCGATGATTGATGATCTTCTCAGCCAGGACGAGATAAACGCCCTTTTGTCCGGAGGTGAATTCGGCGGGGGCGCCGGAAACGATGGGAGTTTAGGGGATATGACCCCGGAACAGCAGCATGTCCTGAACGATATCGCGAACCTCTTTTCATCTTCCGCCGCCAGTGTATTCGGTATGTTGGCCGGTAAGGAGGTCACTGCGGATATTCAAAAGATGGAGAC
>LVBO01000438.1 GCA_001604435.1 Synergistales bacterium Syner_01 | reverse complement strand
GACTTCCCGACGAGATTCCCGATTTCATCAAGGACGTCTGCATGCCCATCAACGCGCAGCAAGGGGACTCGCTTCCCGTGAGCGCCTTCGTTGGAAGAGAAGATGGACACTTCCCCTCAGGAACGTCGGCATTCGAAAAGCGTGGCGTAGCTGTGAACGTCCCCGAGTGGAAGAGCGAAAAATGCATCCAGTGCAATCAGTGCGCCATGGTCTGCCCTCATGCGTCCATACGTCCCGTCGTCCTGAACGAGCAGGAGCTTGCCGCCGCTCCCGAAGGTTTCGGAGCCGTCGAAATGAAGGGTAAGGAGTTCCCCGGCTGCAAGTACAAGATGCAGGTCGATCCTCTCGACTGCATGGGCTGCGGAAACTGCGCCGACATCTGCCCCGTGGGCGCGCTTGAAATGAAGCCGCTTGTTTCGCAGGAGAAAGAGGTTCCGAACTGGAACTACGCCATTACCGTCTCCGACAAATCGGGCGAGACGAACAAGTTTACCGTAAAAGGCAGCCAGTTCTCCCAACCCCTCCTCGAGTTCTCAGGCGCATGTTCCGGCTGTGGCGAGACTCCCTACGTAAAACTGGTTACCCAGCTCTTCGGTGATCGTATGATCGTCGCCAACGCCACCGGCTGCACCTCCATCTGGGGAGCTTCGGCCCCGAGCATGCCCTACACGATAAACGCCAAGGGACAGGGCCCCGCTTGGGCGAACTCCCTCTTCGAGGACAACGCCGAGTACGGTTACGGAATGAAGCTCTCCGTCAACGCCACTGTCGAGTACGTCGTCGACGCAATGAATGCCCTTCTTGCTCTTGATATCCCCGAGGAGATGAAGGCTGTCTTTGCCGAGTGGCTTGAATCTAAGGAAGACGGCGAGAAATCAAAGGTTGCCGCAGAAAAGGTCCTCGGAGTGCTCGGACGCGATATCGGCGCCGAGGGGAACAAGTTGCTCTGCGAAATCGCCTGCCGCAAAGACTACCTTGTGAAAAAGTCCGTCTGGATCATCGGCGGCGACGGATGGGCCTACGACATCGGTTTCGGCGGACTTGATCACGTACTTGCATCCGGTGAAGACGTGAACATTCTTGTTCTGGATACCGAAGTCTACTCGAATACCGGCGGTCAATCGTCGAAATCCACCCCCACGGCTGCCATCGCCAAGTTCGCCGCTTCCGGCAAACGCATCAAGAAAAAGGATCTCGGCCGGATTGCTATGACTTATGGCTACGTCTATGTCGCGCAGGTCGGTATGGGCGCCGATAAGAACCAGCTCATGAAGGCGATAAAGGAGGCCGAGGCCTATAACGGCCCGTCCCTCGTCATTGCGTACGCTCCCTGCATCGCGCACGGTATCGGCGCCGGTATGGGCAAAACCCAGGATCAGACGAAAAAGGCAGTCGAGGCGGGATATTGGCATCTCTACCGCTACAACCCCGAGCTTGCTCTTGAAGGCAAGAACCCCTTCATACTCGACTCCAAGGAACCGAAATCCGACTTCAAGGATTTCCTTATGAGCGAAGTCCGTTACGCTTCCCTGAAGAAAGAGTTCCCTGATGTCGCCGACGAGCTCTTCGAAAAAGCGGCAAAAGATGCCCGGGAACGTTACGAAATTTACAAGCAGCTTGCGGAGATGGGCAAACAGCCTGTTCAAGCTGAAGCCTAGTAAAAAGAGGAGAGAGGAAACTCTCTCCTCTTTTTTTCCTCTTCGAATGATAGAGAGGTTTCGATGGTCTCGGTCCATCCGTTTCTTGGGAAAAGCATGATGCCCTGTCCGCAACATGGAAAATTTCCACTTTCAATTGAATCATTGACCGCAAGCGCGTTTCAATGTAGAATACCAAGGTCGAAACGGGACGTAGCGCAGCCTGGTTAGCGTACCTGCATGGGGTGCAGGTGGTCGGAGGTTCGAATCCTCTCGTCCCGACCAGAATGATGAAGCGGGGGCATACCCCGCTTTTTTTGTATTTGTCGAGGAGCGAAAAAAAGGTATGGGACGAGAAGAAAAGGTATTTAAAAATAAAAAAAGCCTCGGACAGAACTTCCTTGTCGATCGGAACATACTTCACCATATTCTGGAACAGGCCGATATCTCAAGTGCCGATACCATCTTGGAGATAGGGGCGGGGCAAGGGGTACTGACGAGAGAGCTTGCAGCCTCTCCGTGCACGTTCCTTTTCTCCGTTGAAATCGACGAAGGGCTTTCCGAATATTTACGGGATATCACCCTGCTCTATCCGAGCACATTTTCTCTTCTGTGGGGCGATGCGCTCGCAGTGGATTATTCATCTCTTTCGCCTGCGCCGACGAAGGTTGTAGCAAACATCCCCTACAATATTACCACTCCCCTGCTCTGGAGGCTTCTGGAGCAACTTCCGGAGGCAGGGACGGACTATTTCCTTCTTATGGTCCAAAAAGAGGCTGCGGAGAGGATTACAGCCTCTCCAGGAACAAAGGAGCGCTACCCCCTTGGGATCACTCTCGAGCTCATGGGAAAAGCGCGAAGCGTCCGGACCGTCCATCCCCGCTCTTTTCGTCCGGCTCCCGCCGTGGAATCCTCGCTTCTCGAAATCCGTCTCTCCGGACAGCATCTTTGTCTTCCGAAGGACAGCCTCTGGAGGGCTTTGCTCCGTTCGGGCTTTGCCCAAAGACGAAAAAAACTCTCGAATAATCTCCGTCTGTTTCGTCCTTCCGTTTGCTGGAGGGAAGTTTTTGAAAGCGCCGAGATCGAGGAAAATGCACGCGCAGAGGAATTGACGGCGGAACAGTGGTTGGCGCTATGGGGGGGTATGAAAAGCGCCGAAAAAAAGAGCCTCTCCCCGGGGTAAGCGGGAAGAGGCCGAGCAAAAAGAGGAAGGGGAAAGAGGCCTACTCCACCTTGTCCTTCAGAGCTTTGCCGGGGCGG
>LVBO01000042.1 GCA_001604435.1 Synergistales bacterium Syner_01 | reverse complement strand
CCTCTGTCTTGAGCAACGAGAACGCATCAAAGAAGGAACTGATAGGCTTTTTCAAAGAGGGGTTGCAGAGTTTCGAGCAGTTTTCCCAACAGGCTGGACGTTTGTACGATGTGGGATTTGCAATGGCTTTTTTCGCAGGAGTGTGCGTCGGATTAACAACGGAAAACGAAGTGGATGACGCCGCTCTACTTGCAGCGGCATTACAGATGGATATGCTGCTTTCCGAGCAGCCGGGGGTGGCATCTGCCTCCAACACACAGAAAAGGGAATTCGCCGAGACGCTGGCCTGCATGGCGATTTTTGCTCTTGCCGGACATACACAAGCTGAAGAGGCAGGCGACGGCGAAGCCGCCGAATCGTTCAAGCAGTTCGCACGCCGGTCCATGATCGAGATTCTGGGCATGGACACACGCCGTCTTCGGATGGATGGCCGGGGTTTATGCATTATCCAGTAACAGAATGTCAATGAAGTCTCGAAAAGAGCCCGGAGAAACGGAAAGGACACTTCGCCGGGCTCTTTTCGTTATTCTTTCTCGTAAGGAATGCCGTCCGCTGCGGGAGGCCGGGATTTGCCGACGAAGCCTATCAAAACGGCAAGCGTAAGCAGGAACGGAATCGTCGCCAGAAGCTGGGACGGTATAGGAAGTACTCTCTGGAGGTCCGCCCGCCCCAAGAAGACAGCGAGTCCCTGCGCCGAGCTGAAGAGAAGACATGCAGCGAGCGTCCCCGCTGGTTTCCACTTGCCGAAGATCATCGCCGCGAGGGCGATGAACCCCTGACCGCTCACGAGCGTCGAGCTGAAGCGGGAGACGATGGCTACGCTGAGCGCGGCGCCTCCGAATCCTGCAAGAACTCCGGATGAGATAACAGCGAGGTACTTGATCCCGAGGACACTTATGCCAAGTGTGTCCGCAGCTTTGGGGTGCTCGCCTACTGCGCGTATTCTCAGGCCAAGTCGGGTTCTGTAGAGGACGAACGAAAGAAACGCGACCAGGAAAAGCGCGAGATAGACCGTTGCGTACTGATTAAAGACCATATCGAAAAAGCCGTTCTGCTCGAAGATCCCATGCAAAGGACGCGGAATTTTGGCGTCGAGCGAAAGTGAAAGCGTCTGCGTCGCGCCGTCGAAGAAATACCGTGAGAGAAAGAGGGCAAGTCCCGGTCCGATGAAGTTGACAGCTATTCCGGAGACGATATGGTCGGCGAGGAATGTCACACACGCCAGTGCGTGGAAGAACGCCAAAGCTCCTCCGGCTGCTCCCGCAGCGAGAAAACCGATCCATGCGTCATTCGCGAAGTAGCCTACGGCCGCTCCGACGAAAGCGCCGAGGGTCATCATTCCTTCAAGTCCGATGTTGACTACTCCCGCATTCTCGGAAACTACGCCGCCGAGGGCGGTGAAGATAAGCGGGGCCGAATACATCAGCGTCGTCGCGATGATGAACGCAATGCTCTCAAGCAGCATGGGAATCTCCTCCCTGCCTTTTTTTTCTTTGCAGCCATCGCCCGATAATCCGGAGGAGCTTGGGCATGGCGACGAAAAAGACGATAGAGCCGATGACGATGTTGACCACTTCAATCGGCGCTCTGAGGGCGAACTGGAGTTTTGAGCCTCCGTACTTGAGCGCGCCGAAGAGAAGCCCCGCCGGAATGCACCCTATCGGCGAAGCGCCGCCGATCAGGGCGACCGCGATACCGTCGAACCCAAGGCCTTCCATGGCGGCCAATTCGGCGGCCTGTCGCGTCCAGCCGAGGACGTGCAACGCTCCTGCCGCTCCTGCGAGTCCGCCTGCAATGGCCATTGAGGAGACCATGCGGGCCTTGACATCGATACCGGCATGCTCGGAACAGTCCGCGTTGTGACCGACGGCCCGAAGTTCGAAGCCGAGCGTCGTTCTGTTCAGGATCCACCAGCAGAAAAAGGCGAGGAAAAGCGCGACCAGTATTCCCGCGTTGAAGGGTGTCCTGAATATGTCGTGCCAAAATGGATGCATGGCGCGCCAAGCTCTTCCCGCTTCGCTCACTTTCCACAACGGTAGGATTTCGATTCGCGCCGAATCCAGAATGAATGCCGTCGCCGTCGCCGCGGGCCGTTTGATCGCCGGCAGCGTCACGACAAAATTGTTCAGGTAGAGGGCTGTCCAGTTGAGCATGATCGTGGCGATGACTTCATTGACGCCGAAGCGCGCTTTGAGGAAGCCCGCGATGCCTCCCCAGACGGCGGCCGCTGCGATGCCCGCCAGTGCGGCCACGACGGCGTGGAGCACAGGAGGCAGGTGTAGAAATGCGCCTGCAAGCGCAGCGCCCAGGGCGCCCATGATGAATTGCCCCTCCGCCCCGATGTTGAAAAGTCCAGTCCGGAAAGCGAAGGCTACGGAGAGCCCCGTCATGATGAGCGGCGTCGAGTAGATCAGCGTGTAAGCGACGTAGCTTGGTCTGGAAAAAATACCTTCGATGATCACGTGGTACGCCCGGAGAGGGCTGTAACCGCTTATAAAAAGCACGACGGCGCCGACGAGAAGTCCTGTGAACACGGAAAAAAGAGTGAAGAAAAGAGGCGAAGCCGCAAGCAGCTTCTTTTTTTCATCGGACATGCACTGTTCCACCTCCTGCCATGAGAAGCCCGAGAGTGCGTTCGTCCGCCTCTTCCCGGTCAAGAACGGCAACGATGCGTCCTTCGTAGATGACGGCGATACGGTCGGCGAGAGCAAGCGTTTCGTCGAGATCGAGAGAAATAAGGAGAACGGCTTTTCCGGTGTCGCGGACCTGGACGAGCCTTTTGTGAACGTATTCGATGGCGCCCACGTCAAGACCCCTTGTCGGCTGCGATGCGATAAGCAGCTCCGGATCGCGCGTGATTTCCCTTGCGAGGATGACCTTCTGCTGATTTCCTCCGGAGAGCGACGAGGCAAGGTAGCGTTCCCGGGGAGGACGAATATCGAAACGCTCAATGAGAGTGTGAGCATGTCGGCTGATAGCTTGTAAATCAAGAATGCCGCTGCGGGAAAAAGGCGGAAGTGCGTGTTCCTCGAGAATAAGGTTCTCGGCGATCGTGAAAGGGCCGACGAGGCCGCGTTTTTGGCGGTCCTCCGGGATTGCCGCCAAGCCCATTTCGATTCTCTTCCCTGGAGGATAGTCCGTGATTTCTGCGTCGCGGAAACGAATGGAGCCGGATTCGACACGGCGTAGACCTGTAAGGACCTCTACAAGCTCGCTCTGGCCGTTTCCGTCGACGCCTGCAAGGGCCAGGATTTCTCCACGTTTCACTTCGATCGATATACCTTTCAGCGCAGGAAGCCCCCTGTTATTGAGGGCATGAATATCGTTCAAAGAGAGAACGGGATCTTGTATTGTGGTAGGAGATTTCTCCACATCGAAAGAAACGGCGCGTCCAACCATCATCTCCGCCAGTTCACTCTCGGACCGGGACGCAACGTCGACTGTCCCTATCTTCACGCCCCTCCTGATAACGGTGCAGCGATGGGCCATTTTTTTTATCTCACGCAATTTGTGTGTGATTATGATGACTGTTTTTCCCTCGGCTGTAAGATTTTCGATTATCTCGGCAAGGAAATCTATCTCTTGAGGAGTAAGGACTGCCGTCGGCTCGTCCAAAATGAGAATTTCCGCTCCACGGTAGAGGCACTTCAGAATTTCCACGCGCTGTTGCATAGCCACGGAAATATCTTGGATTCGTGCGCCAGGATCGACAGAAAGCCCGTAACGGTTCGAAAGGTCTTCTACCTCACCGATCGCGCGGGCGGTATCAAGGATACCGAATGCTCGGACCGATTCGCAGCCGAGAACAATGTTCTCCGTTACTGTAAACGGCTGTACGAGCATAAAATGTTGATGCACCATGCCGATTCCCCTGGCGATGGCCATTTTCGGGCTGGTTATCCGGATATTTTCATCATTGATGAAAATATCTCCCGAAGAAGGGAGATAGAGGCCGTAAAGCTGGTTCATCAGCGTGCTTTTTCCAGCGCCGTTCTCGCCGAGGAGCGCGTGCACTTCCCCGCGGCGAACATCGAAATCTATCGAGTCGTTTGCGACGAAATCACCGAACCGTTTTGTGATCTTTTTCATCTCTACCGCCAAGCAGGCAGAGTTCCGTTTCCTTTCCGACACAACCCCACCTCCTCAGAATAGAAAGGGTGCGCGGAAGAGTTTTTTGCACTCCTCCGCGCTCGTTTCTATTTTACCTCGAAGGAGGCGAACGTTTCTTTGCTGAATGGGACTACGATTTCTCCGGCAATGATTCGTGTCTTGACAGCATCAACCTCGGAGAGCAGTTCAGCGGGGACATGTTTCGATGTTGTCGGAGCGATATCGACTCCGCCTTCTGCAAGTCCATAGGAAACCGTGTGCCCGCCCTGCCATTTACCCTCCGTCATTTCCTTTGCGATGTTGAATATCGCGTTGTCGACACGCTTCATGGCGCTCGTCAGGACATTGTCGGGAGCAAGATAGTTCTGGTCCCTGTCTACGCCGATAGCCCACTTTCCCTGCTCCTTGGCCGCTTCGATGAGTCCGTCCCCGACGCCTCCCGCCGCATGGAAGACGATGTCGGCCCCCTGCTGGTACATGCTGTTGGCGATCGATTTGCCCTTGGCGGCGTCAGTAAAGGACTCGGCGTACTGGCTCAGGATTTCGACATTCTTTCCCGCCTGCGCAACACCTGCGCGGAAACCGAATTCGAAACCCCATATCACGGGGAAGGACATGCCGCCGATGAACCCGACCTTGCCTGTTTTCGTCATCTTCGCCGCTATGTAGCCGACCAGAAAAGATGCTTCTTCAGCCTTGAAAACGACGCCTATGAGGTTGTCCGGTGTTTTTTCCCAGGCGAAGTCGATAATGGCGTACTTCTGATCGACATTGTTCGTCGCAGCTTCAAGAACCGCATCCGCCATTTTAAAACCGATTCCCCAGATCAGATCCGTTCCTGCATCGAGCAGAGTCTCAAGGTTGGGGCCGTAGTCGGCGTCTTGACGCGACTCGATATAGGCCACCTTCACACCGAGCTCTTTTTCAGCCTTCTGGTGACCTTCCCATGCGGATTGGTTGAATGACTGATCGTTGACGCCGCCGACGTCGGTGATCATTGCGATAGAAAGTTGCGATGCCCCCGCAGCCACCGAAAGAACAAGGATCATCAACAGAGCGCACAGAATCCGGAAACGTTTCATTACACCACTCCTCTCCTTTGATAATACTGCGTACCGGAAGGTGCAATCCGGCTTCAATATTTTAACAATCTTACATCCCTGTAAAAATTTCCGCAAGTGGAAGGAAGGCTCTTTCACACGTTTTCTCGGGTGTTCTTCAGCACAGACACGCGTCCGGGTAGGGGAACCAGCGGACTTCGATTGCGAACGATGAAAAAGGGCTCTTTTCTCCGTTGTACGGTTCTTTGTACGGTCGTGCATCGGTTTTTACCGATTCTCATCGTATCTCATCGGAATCAGAACAGCAAAAAAGCCCGCTCTTGGCGGGCTTTTCGCATTTCATCGGCTTTCGCCGTTGTAGTCAATGGTGGGTGGTAGAGGACTCGAACCTCTGACCTCTTCCGCGTCAAGGAAGCGTTCTTCCTCTGAACTAACCACCCAACGAGGAGATATTCTACAGACCGTTGTCGTCTTTGTCAAGGAGTCCACACGATTTTTTCAGAGTCGAAAGTGAAAGCTTTTTCATCCACGCCGGAGACTCCCAACCTTTTTTTACGGAGGCCCTGGAGAGCGCTCCGGAAAAAAGCGCTCCCCAATAGGCATACGGAGATCTTGTCCAGAGACCGATGACGAAACAGAGAAGGCAGAGGTATCCGAAGAAATTCCTGTACGTCACGATGCTTCTCCGCTCTCTACCAAGGAGTCCCGAGAAAGAGATGAGGAAGAAGGAGGGAGAACCTCGGGAAATACGTTGTGACGAGAAGCGTAGGAATCCATGCAAGGGCAATGATCCACAAAGTCGGCCCCATCATTTCATTGATAGGAGCCCTTCCTAGTCGTCCTCCAAGATAGAGGACAGGTGCGGCGGGCGGCGTAATGCACCCAAGGCCGGTATTGACGCCGACAATCGCAGCGTAGTGTATCGGGTTGAAACCGAGTTCGATGATGATTGGAATGAGAATCGGCGTTCCGAGCGTGACGCTGCTGATGTCGTCCATCAGCATTCCCATGATGACGAGGAAAATATTGATCATGAAAAGAATAATCCACGGATTTTCCGAGACAGCCCTGAAAAGCCCGAGCATCTTTCCGGGAAGATTTTCCATGATATAGAGACGGCTGAGCATCATAACTGAATAGAGCATCACCATTACGACGCCGGTCGTGACGGCGGATTCAACGAGCGAGTCCCATAGTCCGCGCAGAGTTAGTCCTTTATAGACGAACATACCTGTCGGGATGGCGTAGATTACCGCAACAGCGGCAGCTTCGGTGGGCGTCATAATACCGCCGTAAATACCCCCGAGCACGATGAAAGGAAGCATAAGCGCGGGAAGCGCAATAAACCCTCTGTGTTTCATCAGTTTAAAGCGGTCCTTTCCCTTGGGAGGCTCGGTTACCTTGACATTCGGGTTGTTTCTGACGAGCCAGCAGTTCACGAGGCAGATAAGCGTCGTCATCATGATTCCCGGCAAGACTGTGGAAAGGAAACAGGCCAGAATAGACTGTCCGCTGATCCATGCGAATATGATGAGCGTGGAGTTCGGAGGAATGAGCATCCCGAGCAGCGACGCGTTGGACATGATCGCGGCGGCGACGCCTCTGGGGTACCCAGCTGCTTCCAGCCGTGGAAACATGATGGATCCGATGCAGGAGAGCGTGGCGCAGGCAGAGCCGGTGATCGAACCGAAAACCGCGCAGGAGATGGTGCCCACGACTCCAAGGCCGCCCTTGATTCGGCCGACGAAGACATCGACAAAATCGATGAGCTTTTCTCCGATTCGCCCTTTTTCCATGATACCCCCGGCCATGATGAAAAGGGCGATGGAAATGAGGGCGATACTGTTCATTGAGCTGAAGCCGTATGGGAGCACCATCGAGGAAGCGTAACCCGCGCCGGTAGGCCCCCCGAAGAAAAGCAGCCATGCGGTTGAAGCCATAAAGCTCATGGGCACTGGAACTCCGAGCAGAAGACAGACTAGAAGGATCAAAACAGCAATGTAAATCATGATACTCCTCCTTTGACGAGAAGCCGGAGATTCCTGAAGAGTCTCATTGCAAAGTAGTAGGTCATAAAGATCAGCCCAAGGAAGACTGCCAGATAGGACGTCCATAGAGGTATCTGCCAAATGGTGGTTTTAGGTATTGCGATCCCTGTCCCAAGAGGTCCCATAAAACCGAACATGAAGAACTCGTACCCGTACCAGGTAAAGAGAAGACTGATACCTGTAGTGATGAGGTTTCTGAGAACAATAACAATGCGTTTAAAAAAGCCTTCTTTCATATAGGAATCAATAACGTCGGCGGAAACGTGGGTGTCGTTGTAAGCTCCGTATGCTCCCCCCATAAAATAAAGCCAGAAGGCCAACAGACGGACCCATTCCTCGAAGCCGTACAGGTCGCCGCCGATGATATACCGTGTGAATGCAGCGGCGGATATGATCAATGAGAGGAGAAGAGAGCAGGAAACAGTTACTATGGAAAAAAAGAAAAGCAGGAGCAAATCAACCTTGCTCTGTTTTTCGGGACGATTTTCAGGAAAACAGCCGATGGTCTCGTTGTCCGCCATAAAGATCTCCTTTCCGTCTCGTAGCCTTACGGTAGGGGGAGTCCCCTACCGTAAGGCTACGGGGTTGTTGAACTGTCTATTTGGGTGCGTATTCTTTCTTGAACTCTTCGATCAGTTCGGGGGTGAACTTATCGGCAAGCTGATCCCATGTGGCGGAAACTTTTTCGAAAATGGGCTTCAGCTCTTCCGCGGTATAGGTGTGAACCTCTATGCCGGCGTCGCGCATAAGCTGAAGGTGCTTCTCCTGATCTTCTTTCGCAAGCTCGATGCTCATTTCGGTGACCTTTGCGCATGCGTCCGCGATGATCTTACGATCAGCTTCGGAGAGTTTTTCCCATGTTTTCATGCTGATCATGTAGTTGAAGTTTTCGACCGAGTAATTCAGATCATACCAATACTTCAGAACATCCTTGAGCATTGTGTACGCAGCGGTGGGGGTCATCCCGTCAACGCCGTCGGCGACGCCGGTCTGCAGGGCCGTGTAGACCTCGGCCCAAGGAACGGTGACGGTACGGTAGCCCATTGCTTCCGCGCCGAGCTTGTACACGTCCATGTTGGGAATGCGGACGAGTACTCCCTTGTCAACATTCGGATTCAGCGGCTCGTTCACCGGCTTGGTGCTGCCGATACCGATAAAGCCTTCAACCTGGAATCCGAGAAGTTTTACGCCGAGACGAGCGCTCAGTTCGTCCATCTTCTTGAAGAGCCAGCCGTCCGGTGCAAAAACCGTCTTTGCCTCGTCGAAGTTGCGGACGAAACAGTTGATATAGGTCACCTCGAGGCGAGGATCGAACTGGCTGGGAACGGAAATGGCAGCCATATCGATAGTTCCGCGGATAAGCTCTTCGTAGACAAGCGTGTAGTCGCCCAGCTGGTTTGCAGGAAACACTTCGACGACGATACGTCCGTTCGTCTTTTCTTTTATTTCATCCGCAACCTGATGCATCAGTTTGGTGGCGGTGTGCTCCAGGGGAACCTGCCCGGCGAAGCGCAGAGTCATCTCGGGAGCTGCGGAAGCCATGTTCGGAACGATGAGGAACAAAACAAGGGCGGAGAGGATACACAAGGTGACGAATTTTTTCGCTTTCTGCATTATGTCAGCACTCCTTTCGTTTTTGCGGTACTCATCGATGAAGCATCTTGTGTCGCGTGATGGTTAGTCTGCTTTTTCACCGGACATATATCCCCTCCCTTCAAGGTAAAAAACGCGCATGGAGCAATGGCCTATATGTTCTCCTGCGCTGTTCGGGCGATGATTTCTTCCTGGTGGTATTGATCAAGGTCGACAAAATAGTCGCTGTACCCTGCGACGCGGACGAGAAGGCTGCGGTATTCGTCCGGCTTCTTCTGCGCCTTGCGCAGTGTTTCCGTATCGACCACGTTGAACTGGATGTGATGTCCTCCGAGTTTAAAGTAGGTCCGTATGAGTTGGCCCATCTTCTCAAGTCCGGAGTCCCCGCTCAGAACCGATGGAAGGAATCGTTGATTGAGCAGAGTGCCCCCCGATTTGAGCTGATCCATACGACTGAGGGACTTGATGACCGCCGTCGGTCCGTTTCTGTCGGCGCCGTGGGATGGAGACGTCCCGTCTGATTCGGGCG
>LVBO01000437.1 GCA_001604435.1 Synergistales bacterium Syner_01 | reverse complement strand
ATGCTGACGCCGTTCGAGTGCGCGCAGCCGCGCAGAGTGGTCTTCGGCAGAGGGCGTCTCCGGGAGGCGGGAGAAATCGCCCGCGAGTACGGAGAACGCTGCCTCGTCTGCGCGGGGAGCCGTCCGGAGCGGGCGGCGGAACTGCTCGACTCCCTGAACGAGGCGGGACTCGTCTGCGAGCTGCTGACCGTGTCGGGCGAACCCACTTTCGAAAGCGTCCGGCAGGCGGCCGCTCGCGCCGCGGCCTTCTCCCCCGAAGCGGTGGTCGCCATGGGGGGCGGGAGCGTGCTCGACACCGGCAAGGCGTTGGCGATGCTGGCGACCAACGGAGGCGACCCGCTCGACTATGCGGAGATCGTCGGCGCGGGGAAGCCCGTAACGAAAAACTCCCTCCCGCTGCTGGCGATTCCGACCACGGCGGGGACAGGATCCGAAGCTACCCGCAACGCGGTGCTCGCCCACACCGAAAAACAGGTCAAGGTGAGCCTGCGCAGCCGCTCCATGATGCCGGAAGCGGTCATCCTCGACCCGCACGCCATGCGCGGCCTGCCGGCCCACGTCGTCGCCGCGAGCGGAATGGACGCGCTCTGTCAGCTGATCGAGGCGTTCGTCTCGTGCAAGGCGAACGCCTGGACCGACGCCATCTGCCGCGACGGAATCCCCATGGCGTTCCGCGCGCTGCCGAAGGCGTGCGACGACCCCGAAGACCTCGGCGCACGCGAGGAGATGCTGCTGGCCGCGTGCTGGAGCGGCGTCGCCCTCGCCAACGCGGGGCTGGGGGCTGTCCACGGCTTCGCGGGGGTGGTCGGAGGACTGACCGGCGCGCCGCACGGACTGATCTGCTCGACGCTGCTCGCGCCCGTCTGCCGGGCGAACATCGCCGCGCTCGGATCGGAGGGAGCGCATCCGGCGCTCGGGAAGTACGCCGAGCTGGCCGCGATGCTCACGGGACGGGATGCGGAGCCGGAAGAGGGGGCCGACGCGCTCGAACGCCTCGCGGCGCGCTTGCCCCTCAAGCCGCTGCACGTTTCGGAAGATGTCGACGCGGAACGGGTCGTCGCCGGCGCCATGACGGCGAGCAGCATGAAGGGCAATCCGGTCGCTCTGCCGAAGGAGACGCTTGCCGCTCTCTGGAGGAGCGTAACGACGAAATCATGACGCAGAGCACTCCATCGGCGGCTTCGAAGCGCTCCGAACGACGTCCGAAGCTCGGCCTCGCCCTGGGCGCGGGAGCCGCACGGGGCATGGCGCACCTGGGCGTCCTACAAGCACTCGAAGAGGCCGGACTCGCGCCCGACGTCGTCGCCGGGACGAGCATCGGCGCGCTGGTCGGAGGAACGTACGCGGCGGGAAAACTCGACCGTCTTACCGAGGTCGCGCTCGGGCTGGACTGGAAGCAAATCGCCCGCTACTTCGTCGAAATTTCCTTTCCGCGCTCCGGGCTGATCGAGGGGAACAAGCTCACGGCGCTCCTCGCGGAGATCGTCGGCGAGATCGAGCTGACGAAGCTGCCTCTCCCCTTCCGAGCCGTGGCCACGAACCTGATGACGGGCGAAGAAGTCGTCGTCGTCGACGGCGACCTTGTAGAGGCGATACGGGCGAGCATCGCCGTTCCGGGCATCTTCACGCCGGCGCGCCGGGGCGACGACCTGTTGGTCGACGGCGGACTGGTGAATCCGGTGCCGGTGAGCGTCTGCCGGGCCATGGGCGCCGAGCGCGTCATCGCGGTGGATCTGAACTACGGCCGCGTGAAGGATACCCGCGCCAGGAATTCGACGGACAAAGAAAGAAACGCGCTCGCTTCTCAGCGCCCGAACTTCGACGCCGGACAGATCTTCGAGTGGCTGGAGCGCAACACGAAGCAGTTCGACATCGGGCTTCCCAATCCGCTGAAGGCATGGATGGAGCGCCATTCCTTGCCGAACGTCTTCGACGTGCTGGGAAACACGCTCGGCATCATCGAGTCGCAGATCGCCGCCGTCAGGTTGCAGGTCGACAAACCCGACCTGCTGATCCGGCCCAACGTCGGCGACATCCGCTTCATGGACTTCGTCCACGCGGGCGGGATGATCGAGGAGGGACGCCGGGCGACAAGAGAGACGCTGAAAATAACCGCTGGGCACGGCGCGTCATTCGTGGTATCGTTGAAATAGAGCTGCACCATACCGCTACTTTACTCTATATGGAGGAAGAAAACATGGCCATACTACCGGAAGACGTCGGCAAAGCGTGGGAGAAGA
>LVBO01000436.1 GCA_001604435.1 Synergistales bacterium Syner_01 | reverse complement strand
TTGACGGGCTCGTGGTGAAAGGGGCTCGGGGAATTTCTGTTCAGGCTGATACGACGCTTGCCGAGGTCGCCGGGCGGACCTTCGACCTGATCGTGCTGCCGGGTGGAATGCCGGGGGCGGCGAACCTGGCTGCTTCCGCGCTGCTTTGCGATATGCTGAAAAAACAGCGAGCGGAGGGGCGGATGATCGCGGCCATCTGCGCGGCTCCTGCGGTGGTGCTGCACCCGCTGGGACTGCTTGGCGACGAGAAAACCTCCTGCTATCCCGCCTTCCAGCGTCGCCTCGACGATGTGAACCGCACCGAGGAGCGCCTTTGCGTAGGCGAGAAGCTGATCACCGCGGCGGGGCCGGGCGTCGCTATGGAGTTCGCGCTGGCCCTCGCGGAGCGTCTGAAGGGCAAGGAGAAGGCCGACGAACTGGCCGGGGCAATGCTGGTGGAGAGGTATTGCGGCGATGAATGACCGTCCCCTTGTCGGGGGAATCGAGGCCGGGGGGACGAAGATCGTCTGCGCGGCGGGGACCGGGCCGGGCGATCTGAGCCGAGCCGTCTTCCCCTCCGGGAGCGATCCCGACGCCGTACTTTCGGCCGTGACGGACTGGTTCCGCGAGGAGGAGACGCGCCGGGGGCCGCTGCACGCCATCGGCATCGGTTCGTTCGGCCCCGTGGACCTTGATCCAGCGTCCCCCACCTACGGGTTCATCACCTCGACGCCGAAGACAGGATGGCGAAATACCGATATCCTTGGAACTGTGCGCCGCGCTTTCCCTGCTCTTCCCGTCGCCTTCGACACGGACGTGAACGCGGCGGCGCTCGGCGAGCAGCGCTGGGGGGCCGCCGCCGGGCTGGACGACTTCGTCTACATCACCATCGGCACCGGCATCGGCGCGGGGGTGATGGCGGGCGGACGTCTCGTCCACGGGCTCGTCCACCCGGAGATGGGGCATATACGAATCCCCAGGATTCCGGGCGACGCCTTCGAGGGCGTCTGTCCGTTCCACGGCGACTGCTGGGAGGGCCTCTGCTCAGGCCCCGCCATGAAGGCGCGGACCGGAACGCCCGCCGAGGAGATCTCTCCGGACTCCTCCGCATGGCGCTTCGAGACCCGCTACGTCGCACTGGCCCTCGCCAACATCGTCTGCGCGCTCTCGCCCCGGCGGATCATCCTCGGCGGGAGTGTCCCGAACGGCGGTCTTCTCGGGATCGAGCGCTTCTTCGGGATGGTCCGCGCCGAGGTCCGCGACGTCCTCGACGGCTACATCGTCTCTCCCGCGCTCGAAGAGGGGCTGGACGGCTACATCGTCCCCCCCTCTCTCGGAGCCGACGCCGGAGTCTGCGGCGCCCTCGCCCTCGCGCTCGACGAGGTGGAAAAGTAGAATGCGCAACAAGCACGTCGTGCTGAAGGAGTACTTCGGCTTCGGGGGCTTCCGCTCCGGGCAGGAGGAGGTCATCGACGCGCTGCTCGACGGGCGCGACGCGGTGGGGATCATGCCGACGGGGGCGGGAAAGTCGCTCTGCTTTCAGATACCGTCGCTCCTCTTCGAAGGGGTCTCGCTGGTCGTCTCCCCGCTGATCTCCCTGATGAAGGACCAGGTGAGCGCGCTCCGTCAGTCGGGCGTCGCCGCCGCGTTTCTCAACAGCACGCTCACGTTTCCCCAGATGAAGACCGTCCTCCGCAACGCCCGCGCGGGGAAGTACACGCTGCTCTACGTCGCGCCGGAGCGTCTTGCGACGGAGGACTTCATGGAGTTCGCCCGAGACGCTTCCATCCCGTTCGTCGCCGTCGACGAGGCGCACTGCGTTTCGCAGTGGGGGCAGGACTTCCGCCCGAGCTACCTGAAGATCGGCGAGTTTATTCACTCGCTCCCGCTCCGCCCCGTGCTCGGGGCCTTCACCGCCACGGCGACGCCGCAGGTGCGCGACGACATCGTCCAGTTGTTGAACCTCCGCGCTCCGCACGTCGTCACTACGGGTTTCGACCGCAAAAACCTCTACTTCGAAGTACAGTCGCCGAAGAGCAAACCGGCGGCGTTGAAGGACTTTCTGCGCAGCCGCAGCGAGAAGAGCGGCATCGTCTACTGCTTGACGCGCAAGACCGTCGACGAGGTCTGCGAGAAGCTCCGCGACGCGGGGTACTCCGCGACGCGCTACCACGCCGGACTGACGCAGGAGGAGCGGCGCGAGAACCAGGACCGCTTCCAGGCCGACGACGCGCGGATCATGGTGGCGACCAACGCTTTCGGAATGGGGATCGACAAGTCGAACGTCGCGTACGTGCTCCACTACAACATGCCGAAGAACATGGAGAGCTACTACCAGGAGGCGGGGCGCGCCGGACGGGACGGCTCCCCCGCGGAGTGCGTGCTCTTCTACGGCGGGCAGGACGTGCTCACGAATCAGTTCTTCATCGAAAAGGAGCGCGAGAACGAAGAACTGGACGAGGAGACGTTGAAGAAGGTGCGCGAATCCGAGCGGAACAGGCTGCGCAAGATGGTCGCCTACTGCCACACGACGGACTGTCTCCGGGCCGCCATCCTGACCTATTTCGGGGACGAGTCCCCCGCGGCCTGCGGCCACTGCTCCAACTGCCTCCGCGACTTCGAGCAGGAGGATATCACCATCCCCGCGCAGAAGATTCTCTCCTGCGTGCTCAGGATGGAGGAGCGCTACGGAGTCTCGCTGCTCATCGGTACGCTGCGCGGGAGCAAAAGCGAGCGCGTGCTCAAGCTGGGCCTCGACGAGCTTTCCACCTACGGCATCATGAAGGACGAGAGCGAGCGTTCTCTGCGCGCGAAGATCGACTTTCTGCTCGCGAGGGGGTACATCACGATAACGGACGACGAGTTCCCCGTGGTGAAGACGACGCAGGCCGCCAAGGGCGTGCTCTTCCGGGGAGAAAAACTCATGATGCCCGTGGCGAAGGAAGAACCGAAGCCGCTTGTCGCCGAATCGAAGAAGCCGAGCATGCTCATGGAGCCGAGCGACCTCGAACTCTTCGACAAGCTGCGCGCCCTCCGGAAAGAGATAGCGAGCGCGCAGGGCGTCCCCGCCTTCGTGGTCTTCGCCGACGCGACGCTTCGCGACATGTGCGAGAAGCTGCCGCAGACGCCGGACGAACTGCTCCAGGTGAGCGGCGTGGGGTACGCCAAACGGGAAAAGTACGGCGCGGCCTTTCTGGAGCTGCTCCGGGAACACGCGGCTGCATCCGCTTCGATGAAGTAGTTGCCGCCGGTCGAGACACCGTCGGAAAAGAGCGTGTCCGAAATTTAGGATGCGCTCTTTTTGTTGTAGCAAAAAGAGTATAATAGATGAACATATTCTTCGAATGGAGGGGTGGGAATGCGAGGCCTGTTCAGGTTCAACGATGACTACGTTTACAAGATGCCGGTGCATTTCGGAGGCGACCCGTTCTACGCGGTGCGGACGGTCTACGGCGACATGACGTGTATCTGCGTTTCGTTCCGGACGGAGGAGGACGCGCTGCTGCGCTTCATCCCCGAGGATTTCGAGATGCTCGAACCGGTGGTGAACGTGCAGTACGCCAACTGCCGCGATGTCGACTGGATGGCCGGGGGCGAGTACCGGCTGATTCAAGCGAGCGTTCCGGTCCGGTACGAAGGAAATTCCGAAGGGCTCGTCGGCGAGTACGTGCTGGTCATCTGGGAGAACAAGGCGTGCCCGATCATCGGCGGGCGCGAGGAAGACGGCATGCCGAAGATCTTCGCGGACATCGCCTCGGAACGCCGCGTAGGCGAGCGCTGGTTCACGTCCGCGAGCTACGAGAGCAACACGTTCCTCTCCCTCGAAATTACACGACAGGGAGAACTCGACGAAGAGCAGATCGCCGAGGTCAACAAAAATCCGAAGGTGAATTTCTTCGGTTGGCGATACCTGCCCAACCTCGGCAAGGGAGGCGCTACGCTGAGCCATGCGACGCTCTATCCGCAGG
>LVBO01000435.1 GCA_001604435.1 Synergistales bacterium Syner_01 | reverse complement strand
GCCTGCTGCGGCTATGGAAGAGAAGATCGTGGAACTCCCACTGACGCAGCGGCCCGCTCCCGTCCTCCGGAATCCGCCCCTCCGCGTCGCACGGGAAGAGCGCGCCGACGCTGCGCATCATCGCGAGCAGCGCTCCGATCTCCTTCGGGGCAAGCGCGGGATGCGAAACGCGCATCTCTTCGAACGACAGCGGACGGGAGAGGGAGGCGGCGAGGGCGGCGGTATCGGAAGTGTGCAGCAGCAGCCGTCCGTGCCCCAACGGGCTCTCCAGAGCTATGTCGTTTCCCTCGCGCCGCAGACAGACGAAGCGGGACAGTCGACAGCGGCCCGTAAGCGGGGCGTCCGCGAAATCGAAGCGGCGGGAGAACGGCTCCAGCGTCGCCGTATTCCGCCCGCGGGAGCGCAGCGCATACCGGAACCACCGTCCCCGTTCGAGCTGCGCCAGAACGTAGTAAAGGGACGCCGCGTCGGTTGAAGGCGCGGTGTGAAGCACCGCGTCCCCCAGCTCGTTCGCTGTATATGCCCCTTCGTCCAGCGCCGACAAGAAAATCCGCCGCGTTTCGGGAGGAAGCGGAAGGGGGAGCGCAACGCCGTCCGCGTCGACAAGTACGGCGCGTCCGTCCGTTTCGTGCGGGCGGACGCCTCTCTTCAAAGAGACTGCGAGCGATTCCGGGTCGAAGAGCGAAGCCGATGCCTTTCCCTCCGCAGCGGAAGCGTTGATTTCAGCGCCTGCGCGGCGCGCTTCTTCTTGCGGCTTCATGTTTTCCCCCTTTCAGTTTTGCCGGTTTCTCTTCTGCGCCGTCCGTGGATGCTCAGGCAGCGTATTCAACGAAGCGCTCTTTCCATGGAGACTACTCTACCACTTTTCCAAAAAAAAATGCAAAGCAGCCTTGACTCTCACACTATGTCAGAGTTTATAATTCAGAATAGCTCGGATTTCTAAAATTTCAGTGTGGAGGGGGAAGGAAAATGGACAGAAAAGAGATGTGCAAGGCGATGGGAAAGCTGATCGCCAAGGCGTGGGCGGACGCGAAGTTCAAGGCGAAGCTGACGGCCGATCCCGCGTCGGTTCTGCGGGCCGAAGGATTCGCGATCCCGGAGGGAATGCGGATCGACGTCTTCGAAAACACGGATGAGCGGATGTACCTGGTCATTCCGAAGAGGCCCGACGAACTTTCCGAAGAGGAGTTGGATATCGCCGCGGCCGGAGGACAGAACGACGGCTTCAGCTGGTGCTGCTACTGAGCTTTCATGGTATGCCCGTTCGCCCATGAGCGGCGGACGGGCGCCGAAGCGCCGCCATTTGGGCAAGCCGTTTCCGTATCTCTGAAGACGGGGCTTCTATTTTTCGAATCCGGACAGCGAAGCGCTACTTTCTTAACAGGAGGGGTACGGTATGGACAGAAAAGAGATGCGCAAAGCATTGGCGAAGCTGATCGCCAAGGCGTGGGCGGACGCTCGGTTCAAGGCGAAGCTGATGGCCGATCCCGCGTCCGTTCTGCGGGCCGAGGGGGTGGCTATTCCGGAGGGAATGCGGGTCGACGTCTTCGAAAACACGGATGAGCGCATGCATCTCGTCATCCCCAAGAAACCCGACGAACTCTCCGACGAGGCGCTCGACGTCGCCGCCGCGGGCGGAAAGTACACATGGGAGGACAACAATTGTTTCATAACGTGGTAACGGCGACTTCCGGCGCGGCCACCACACGGTACGGGAGGTTGTTCATCCCGTACCGTTCCGAAGGCGTACGATGAATATCCCGGCGGTCGCGCCGCACTGCCGCCTGCAAACGGTTCCCGGCGAAGGAGCGCTCGCCCTCTCCGAGAGGGGGGCGACAGCCTTTTACGGGGCGGCCTACGAGCGCGTCGTCCCGCTGATCGACGGACGCCGCAGCGCCGACGACATCGCGGACGCCCTCGACGGGCGGCTCGACGCCGCGACGGTCTACTACGTCCTGAACATCCTGGAGCAGCGGGGGTGCGTCGCGGAGGCGACTCCGGAAATCCCCGCCGCCCTCTCCGCCTTCTGGAACGAAGCGGGCGTCGACCCGCGCGCCGCGGTGGAGGCCCTTTCGAAGCGTTCCGTCGCCGTGTTCGTCGCGGGAAATCTGGACAGGTCGTCGCTGGAGGCGGCGTTGAAAGAGGCGGGCGTGCGGACGGATTCGAAGGAGTCGGCGGACTTGTGGGTCGTCGCCGCGGACGACTACCAGCGGGACGAGCTGCGCGAGATCGACGGGGAGGCGCTCGCGGCGCGTCGCCCCTGGCTGCTGCTCCGTCCAACCGGGCCGGAGGCGTGGATCGGCCCGTTCTTCCTGCCGGGAGAGACGGGCTGTTTCCGCTGTCTTCTGTCGAGGCTCGAACGCAACCGAAGCGCGCACGTTCTGGCGAAAAGACTCGGAGGCGGGAAGACAGTTCCCTCGACCTCCGCAGCGGCGCTTCCGTCGACGCTGGCCTCGGCGTACGGCATGGCGGCGACGGAGGCGGCGCGTTTCCTCGCCGGAGCGTCCCGCACGCTCGCGGGGAAGTTGCTGAGCATCGACTGGACCGACTGGAGCGCGCGCACCCACGTCCTCGTGCGCCACCCCTGTTGCCCCGCCTGCGGCACGGAGACGCCCCGCGAGGCGAAGCCGCTGCCGTTGGAACCGGGGAGAGCAACATTCAACAAGGACGGGGGGCACCGCGCGATCTCCCCCGAGCGGACGCTGAAGCGGTACGAACACCTGATCAGCCCGATCACGGGGGTGGTGAAGGAGCTGGCGCCCGTGCGCAGCGACGACGACGTCGCGGTCGTCTACGCCGCCGGACACAACGCCGCGCTGAAGATGGACCGGCTGGACTCGCTCAAGCGCAGCCTGCGCAGCTCCAGCTCGGGCAAGGGCGCCTCCGAGGCCCAGGCCAGGGCGAGCGCGCTCTGCGAAGCCGTCGAACGCTACAGCGGCGAGTGGACGGGCGGCGAACTGCGAATTCCGCGCGCGCTGAACGACTGGCCCGAAGGAGAGGCGATCCACCCCAACGACGTCATGCGCTTCAGCGAACGCCAGTATGCCGAACGGGAGGTCTGGAACAGCCGCGGCTCCCGCTTCAACAGGGTGCCGGAGCCGTTCGACCCGGAGCGTATCGTGGACTGGACGCCCGTCTGGTCGCTCACCGAAGAACGGCACAAATACCTGCCGACGCAACTGCTGTACTATCGCGCCCCGGCGCGGGACGGCGACGAGACGGTCTACGCCATCGGCTGCTCCAACGGCGCCGCCTCCGGAAACACCCTCGCCGAGGCACTGTTGCAGGGCTTTTTCGAGCTGGTGGAGCGCGACGCCGTCGCCCTCTGGTGGTACAATATGCTCTCGCGTCCCGGAGTGGACGCGGAGAGCTTCGGCGATCCGTGGATCGTCAAGCTTGCGGCGCACTACCGCGAGCGATGGGGGCGGGAGACATGGGCGCTCGACATCACCTCCGACCTCGGCATCCCCGCGTTCGTCGCGGTATCGCGCCGCGTCGGGGAGCGGGAGGAGCGCCTCTTCTTCGGACTGGGGTGCCATCTCGACGCCCGCATCGCGCTCCAGCGAGCCTTCGCGGAGATGAACCAGATGCTCTCCGTCGGCTCGGGCGGTGGCGAGGACGACCTCGCCGGACTGCAAGACAAGGAGACGCTCTCCTGGATGCGCACGGCGACGCTCGCCAACAAGCCCTACATGGCGCCGGACCCGTCGGAACCTCTGCGAACATTCTCCGACTACCCGGTGCGGCATACGGGCGACTTTCTCGAGGACATCGCGCACTGCCGCCGCCTGATCGAGGCGAAGGGGATGGAGATGCTCGCGCTGGACCAGACCCGCCCAGACACCGGAATGCCCGTGATCAAGGTCGTCGTGCCGGGCCTTCGCCACTTCTGGGCGCGCTTCGCCCCGGGGAGGCTCTACGACGTCCCCGCGGCGACGGGACTCCTGAAGGAACCGCTGAAGGAGGAAGAGCTGAACCCGATCCCGTTCTTTTTTTAAGCGGGGGTATACGGAGAGCTTCGCCAACGCTGCCAAAAGCACGGATTTTATCCGAAAAAACGATACTCGCCACACCGAAAGGAATGATCCCATGAAAACAGTACGGCGCGCCTCCATCTACCTTGCTTCTTTTATTGCGTGCGTATTCTTTGGTGCGCTCGAAGCCCCGGCCAAGCCGGTATCGTATCTGCCGGCGAACGCCCTCAACGCGACCGCGGTCGAAAGCGACCAGCCGAACATAAGAATCTTCGAGCAGCGGGGGCTGCTGCCCTACAAGGGGAAGTCCTGCCACGACGAAGGAACGCTGTGGTGGAGCGTCGACGGGAAAGAGGGCGTTGAAGTTCACGAAAACGAGTATTTCGAGGTACATTTCGGATTCATGCAGTTCAAGGGCGAACACGCGAAATACATGATGGATCAGTACAGAAAACCGTCCCCGATAGACGGGCTGCGCGAAGAGTACAAGGAAAAGGTCAAGGCGCTGAAAGGAACGCAGTTCGCGCCGACCCTGGTTCCGGTGCTGAACGGCGAGCTGCTGATATGGCAGGAGAAG
>LVBO01000434.1 GCA_001604435.1 Synergistales bacterium Syner_01 | reverse complement strand
CCCGTGGAGCTCCAGATCATCGGCGACGAACGCGCCGTCTGCCGGAGCGCGGACATCGTGACCAGGGGTTTTTTCGCCGAAGCGGGCGTTCCCGTCGATTTCTCGCTTGAAGCCCCCTCCGTACCTCGGGAGGTGTTCAGAGTCATCTTTCACGGCATTCCCGGAAGCATCAGGTCGCTGGAGCGCGATCTGAAGAGCCGCTTCGCGGGAAGAGCCGAGATAGTGCAGGCGGGGGAGGGGTTTCTCGATATCCTTCCACTCGGCGTTTCAAAGGGAGCCGCGCTTCGCGGATGGCTCTCCACGCTCCCGGAGCTTCCGGAGATCGTGGTCGCCGCCGGAGACCACCATAACGACGTGGAGATGCTCAAGGAAGCCGACATCGCCGTCGTGCCGGAGGACGCCGCGGAAGAGGTGCTCGAGCTTTCGGATGTGATCATGCCTTCGGCGGACAAGGACGGCTTCGCTTTCCTCGCGGATTGGCTCCTCAGGGGAGAGCTTCAGCGTGGCGAAACCGAATCTCCTGTTGTATTATAGAGAGGCGACTATCATTCACCCCGAAAAGAAGAGGGAGGTTTCGTTTATGCCTGAAATAAAAAAGTGGGAGCTTGTGCAGCTTTCTTTTCCGAGCGACTGCAACATTATTCTTGGACAGAGCCATTTCATCAAGACCGTAGAGGACCTGTTCGAAGCCCTTGTAACCTCCTCTCCGGCGCTGCGCTTCGGAATCGCTTTCTCCGAAGCCTCGGGAGACTGTCTCGTACGGTACGACGGCAACGATGAAGAGCTTGTGAAAGTAGCAGTGGACAATATGAACTCCCTGGGAGCGGGGCATTCATTTCTTGTCGTTCTCCGGAACGGGTACCCCATCAATGTACTCGATCGGATCAAGGAGTGCCAAGAGGTCTGCCGCGTCTTTGCGGCCACGGCAAATCCCCTTCAGGTCATCATCTGTGAAAGCGGGCAGGGCAGAGGCGTGGCGGGCGTCATCGACGGCTTCTCTCCCAAGGGCGTGGAGACCGAAAGCGATATCGAGGGGAGAAAATCGCTGCTTCGCCGGATCATCGGCTACAAACGGTAATGAACGTGCAGCAGCCTCCGGGAGTATGCGTCTCCGACGGCCGGAGCGGCCCGACGAAGAGGAGGAGCGCGCCCGAAACCGGTCGGTCCCGGCTCTTCGCGAGCCTCTTGCGTCCGTCTGTTCTCGCGACGCTCTTTCTTCTGTTTCTTGTTGTTGTCCCCGCCTTTCCCGCTCCGCGCGACCTGATCGTCGGCGTGGAGGACGGGTGGATATGGCAGGTGGCCCTTCTCCCCCCCGAGGAGGGCTGGGAGAGCGACGCGGGCCGTTCCGCGCTCGGGGCCGTCCGCTACGCCGAACGGAAGGTGAAGGAGAGTCCCGATGGAGTAAGCGGTCGCGACATTCGTTTTCACCAGGAGGATGCGGTTGACGAAGCTTCAGCCGCCGAACGGGTGGAGGACTGGCGAAAGCGAGGAATTTCCGCGGTGCTTTCGTTCGGCAGGGGAAGGGAAATTGCCTCTCTCAGGCCTTTCCTCGGCGATGCGGGGCCGGTGTTTCTCTCCGCTTTCGGAGAAGAGGCGAACATCTACAACGGTGAAGGCGTCCCCGCCCGGATGCTCTTTGCGCTGGACCTGTTCCGCGACTTCAGAATCTCCGCGTTCGCGGCGTATGCGGCACGGCTTTTCCCCTCCGGAAGCGTGCTCGCGATTCTCGGAGACAAACTCGACCCCGCGCTTGAACGCTATTCGCGGAATCTCGGCGACATGTTTTTCGACAAGGGGTTCTTGGTCGCGCACTTCTGGATTCCAGGCGGGGGGATGGACTCCTTCCGGATGATAGAGTCCGAAGCGATCGCTTCAGACGCCAAAGCCCTCGTCTCCTGGGCCGGCTCGATGGTGGTGCGTGACGTCTGGCGCGGCACGCGGCGCAAGAGCGGCGCTTTCGAGATATGGTACGGCGGGGCTCCGCAGCCGATACTTCTTTCCTTCAACGGCATTGTGACGGCCGACCAGGAGTACCCGGTCCGGATCGATCCTGCGCTGAAGTCGCTCGGTAGGGAGATCTGGAGACGCCATAACGTCACTGTCAAAGATACCGCGATCGCGGGGCGCGCGTATGCGGCCTGCCAGTGGCTCTTTGACGCGTTCCAGCGGGCGGGCTCGCCCGTACCGGCCGCCCTGGCCGGTACGATGCCCTTGGCCGAGGGGCTTGTCTTCGGCTCCCAGACGCTTTCGATCAATCCGGCAACACACCGTCCCGCCGAAAGGACGGTCGCGTTCATGATCGTGGAGGGGAGAGAATTTCATCCCGTCAACACGCTCCTTGTCAGAGGGCCGGACTACCTTCCGTGAATACCTCTGCACCGGAGACGTATTCAAGAAAGCCATAGAGGAGGAAGTGAAATGAAACTGCGTGATATTGCGTCGCAGATATGCGCGGAAGTGCTCAGCGGCGAGGAGCTGCTTGACGATATCGACATAGAGTTTGCATACGGCGCCGATCTGATGAGCGACGTGCTCGCGTTCGCACGCCCCGGGTCGCTGCTCCTGACCGGGTTGACCAACATCCAGATAGTACGGACCGCGCAGATGCTCGACCTTCCGGCCGTTGTCTTCGTCCGGGGAAAGAAACCGCAGGAAGCCGCGGTCAAGCTGGCGTCCCAGATCAAAATGCCGGTTCTTCTCTGCCATATGAGCATGTTCGAAACGTGCGGCATTCTGTTCCAGAAGGGAATTCTTCCTTGTCATATACCGGACAGAGGGGTGTGACACGTGGCCCAGGAGCCCTATGTGGAGGAGTATGCCATTCTGGCGGGTGATTTTTCCGCGATCGGCGAAGCGTCCACCAAGTTCAAGGCGACATTGAAGATGCTGGGCATTCCCTCCGACCTCGTCCGCAGGGCTTCCGTCATCGCGTACGAGGCGGAGATGAACGCCCTGATTCACGGCGGCGGTGGAGTGCTCCGCATGACGGTGTACGATAATCGCCTCGAAATCGTCGCCCGCGACGAGGGACCCGGAATTCCCGACGTCTCTCTTGCAATGCAGGAGGGGTACTCCACGGCGACCGACGAGATCCGCGAACTCGGTTTCGGCGCGGGGATGGGATTGCCCAACATCGACAGGAACGCCGATTCGCTCGTTATCGAAACCGAGATCGACAAAGGGACGACGCTCCGCGCATCCGTCCTCTTTCCTTCGCCGTAACGGCGCGGCCTGCGCGGTTTCCTCTCGATTCCGTCCTTGGTGTTCTCTACGAAAAAGGAGTGAGTTCAATGTCCGGAGGGATCAAAATTCGTGAATCACGGTGCCGCGGATGCGCCAACTGTATCAAATCATGCCCTACGGAGGCCCTTCGCGTCATCGACGGTCTTGTCCGTATTCTCCCCGATCTCTGCATCGACTGCGGCGAGTGCATACGAAGCTGCAAAGACAAGGCGGTAACGGTCAACGACGACGAATGGGACTTGATCAAGACGAGGGAAGGCCTGATCCTCATGGCCGATCCGACGTTCTACGTCCAGGTCGGCGCCTATTCGCGGCCGAGACTGATGAAGGAAGCGCTGGAGCATCATGGACTCCGCGACCTTTCCGAATGGGCTTCGCTCGCGTTCGATCTTGCCGCGTTCGCCTCGGCGCGTCTTATCCGCGAGGCGGGCGACAACCTTCCTTATATATCCACCTACTGTCCGGCGGTCATTCGCCTGATCCAGATCAACTTCCCGGAGCTCGTCGGGCGTATTTTGCCCGTGGAATCGCCGCTGGAGACGGCGGTCTCCATTTGGAGAGAGGAGACGGGAGCGGACGAGAGCGTGACGCTGGTCTCCCCCTGTCCCGCGAAGGCGACCCTCGTGCGCAATCCTGTCGGAAGGGGGCGGAGCTCCCTCGAGTACGTGGTGAGCGTCCGGAAGGTGATACGCGATCTCCTGGCCTGCAACGTGAAGGTGACGGGGGCGAAGACGAAGGCGATCAGCAGGAGATGGCTTCTCTGGTCGATCTCCGGCGGCGAATCGCGCCATATCGCCTCTTTCTTCGACAAGGGGTTCACGTCGATTTCCGTCTCCGGACTGCGGAATACGCAGGATCTTTTGAACGAACTCG
>LVBO01000433.1 GCA_001604435.1 Synergistales bacterium Syner_01 | reverse complement strand
ACTGGAAGGGCGCCAACGCCCCCGGCGCGATCGCGGGGATGGTCTCGGGCATCGGAACCTATCTCTATTTCAACTACTCCATGCCGAGGCCCATTGGACTGCACCCCATCGTCCCCTCGCTGGTGCTTTCTCTGATCGCGTTCATCGTCGTCGCGAAGATGACGAAGAAACCGTCCGAAAAGGTCATCCGGCTCTTCTGGGAGCTGTAGGAAGAACAAAGAAGGCGGAAGGCGGAAATCGTCGTCTTCCGCCTTCGAGCCAAGCGGAAACCGCCGAAAAGAAGATCTGCAGCAGCGTTGTCACGAGAATACCCTCGTTAAAAAAAGGCAAATAAATACCAAAGAAACGATATTTCCTTTTTCAGATGCTTCCATTCCGATACTGTTGACATAATCTTATTCCAATGGTAGAGTCGGTTTGGTCGACCGGTCGACCATCTTTCTGAATGACTCTGCCATCTCAAAGAGGAAAGAGTCTTCTTTTTCCTCTTAAAAAATGTACTGTGCGAGGGGAGATTGTCTTTGCTGAAATATGTTGTCCGACGAATTCTTCTGCTTATCCCTGTTATCTTAAGCGTTATGGCCATTCTTTTCACCATTTTGTATTTTACGCCGGGAGACCCCGCCAGGATCGCGCTCGGTCAGGAGGTGACCGCGGAGGCCATAGACGCCTTCCGCGCGGAACACGGCCTCGACGATCCCTTCGTGGTGCAACTGGGAAGATATATCTACCGGGCGGTGTTCCACGCCGACTTGGGGTACTCCTACGTCATGAAGAGCCCCGTCTCCTTCGAACTCGCCTCCCGTATCCCGGTGACGGTCAAGCTCGCTTTCTGGGCCGTCGTGTTCAGCACCGTCATCGGCATTCCGCTGGGCATAATCTGCGCGATTCGTCAGTACTCTCTGCTCGACAGCCTTACGACGCTCGTCACGCTTCTCGGCGTCTCCATGCCCACCTTCTGGACGGGCATTCTCCTCATTCTCGCGTTTTCGGTGCATCTTCAGTGGCTTCCTTCAATGGGCTTCGGCTCCGTCTCCGAGATGGTGCTCCCCATCGTCACCCTTTCGGGATCGGCGATCGCGATCATCGCGCGGATCACCCGCTCCAGCATGCTCGAAGTCATCCGTTCCGACTATATCCGCACGGCGCGCGCGAAGGGGCAGAAGGAGAGCGTCGTCATTCTGCGTCATGCCCTTCCCAACGCGATGATCCCCATCCTGACGATCATCAGTATGCAGTTCGGCATGCTTCTTGGAGGTTCGCTGATCACGGAGGCCATCTTCTCCATCTCCGGAGTGGGGCGCCTCATGCTCGAGGCCATCAACATGAGGGACTACCCGATCATCCAGGGAGGGACGCTCTTCATCTCCGTCGCGTTCTGTTTGATCAATCTTTCGGTCGATATTCTCTACGCCTTCGTCGACCCTCGAATCCATGTACGGTAGGGGGGAATCCGAATGCCGATCATGAAAGGCAATTCCATGTGGAAGTACACGTTCATCAGGCTGCGCAGAAACTATCTCGCGCTCATCGGATTCGCGATCCTTCTGATGCTGGTGCTCACGGCGATCTTCGCCGAACAGCTCGCTCCGTACGGCTTCGCCGACCAGGACTACATGATGATCAGGAAACCGCCCACCGCGGAGCATCTCCTGGGGACGGACGAGTTCGGGCGCGACGTGCTGAGCCGCCTGATCTACGGCTCCAGGATATCATTGCAGGTGGGGCTGATCGCGGTGTCGATCTCGCTCGTCGCCGGAGGCGCGATCGGAGCGGCCGCCGGATATTTCGGCGGAAAAATGGACAATTTTCTGATGCGCGTCATGGACGTGCAGCTCGCCATCCCGACGATTCTGCTGGCCATCGTGATCTCGTCGGCGCTCGGCCCGGGACTCTTCAACCTGATGGTGGCGGTGGGAATCACCTCCATACCGCGTTTCGCCCGGCTGATGAGGGCGTCGGTGCTCTCTATCAAGAACATGGAGTTCATCGAGGCGGCCCGCGCGATGGGGGCGAGCCATCTTCGCGTCATTCTTCTCTACATCCTTCCGAACTGCATGGCGCCTCTCATCGTGCAGTCCACTCTCAGCGTCGCCAACGCCATCCTCTTCGCCGCGACGTTGAGCTTTCTCGGCCTGGGAATCCAGCCGCCCTTCCCGGAGTGGGGGGGCATGCTCTCCGCGGCGCGCCCCTATCTCAGGAACAGCGCCTACCTGAGCATCTTTCCCGGCCTGGCCATCATGATCACGATCGTGTCGCTGAACTGCATCGGCGACGGTTTGCGGGACGCTCTCGATCCCAAGCAGAAACGGTAAGGTGAAGGATATGCCCGATACGCACGCTCCACTTCTCGATATCCGCGACCTCTCGGTCCGTTTCGATACGGACTCGGGCGTCGTGCACGCGGTGAACGGACTGAATCTCTCGCTTCGAAGCGGCAAGTCGCTGGGACTGGTGGGGGAAACCGGCGCAGGCAAGACCACCGCGGCGCTCGCCGTGCTCCAGCTCGTCCAGACGCCTCCTGGCCGGATCTCCGGAGGGGAAATATTCTTCGAAGGCCGGAATATCATGAAAATGACGGAGGCCGAAAAACGGAGGGTGCGCGGAAACAGAATCGCGATGATCTTCCAGGATCCCATGACCTCGCTCAACCCGATCATGACGGTCGAAGAGCAGATCATGGAGATGATTTCGCTCCACTCCGACATCTCCGGCGAGGGGGTCCGCGAGCGGGCGCTCGAAATGCTGAGGCTCGTGGGCATCCGTCCCGAGCGCGCCGCCGAGTATCCGCACCAGTTCTCCGGAGGTATGCGCCAGAGAGTCGGAATCGCCATCGCGCTCGCCTGCCGTCCGAGCCTGCTGATCGCCGACGAGCCGACGACGGCTCTCGACGTCACCATCCAGGCGCAGGTTCTCGATCTTATCAAGAACCTCCAGAAGATCGTGAACACATCCTTGCTGCTGATCACGCACGACCTCGGCGTCGTCGCCGAAATCTGCGACGACGTGGCGATCATGTACGCCGGCCGTCTTCTGGAGCACGCGGACATCCGAAGCCTGTACAGGCGGCCGATGCACCCCTACACCAGGGGGCTTTTCAACGCGGTTCCCAAGCTCGACACCGATCTCGGCGCCAAGCTGGCCGTCATCTCCGGGCTCATGCCCGATCCTACGGATCTGCCGAAAGGGTGCTCCTTCTCCCCCCGTTGCCCCTACGCGCGCGATATATGCTTCGAGAAGGCCTGCGGCATGAAGGAACAGGAGCCGGGGCATTTCGTCGACTGCTACTTCCCATTGCGGAACGGAGGGATGGAAGAATGAACGCGCATACTCCGGCAGCGGAGACGCTTCTCGACATCAGAGGGCTCAAGAAATATTTCCACGTGCGGAAGGGGCTTCTGCACGCGGTGGACGACGTCTCCCTGACGATCCCGCGCGGGAAAACCCTCGGCCTGGTAGGCGAGTCCGGATGCGGCAAGTCCACCCTCGGGAGGGTGGTTATCGGCCTTATCGAGGCGACGGCGGGAGAGATCTTCTTCAACGGAGAGGACATGCTGAAGTTCGGCGACGAGCAGCGCGCGCGATTCCGCACGCAGGCGCAGATCGTCTTCCAGGATCCGTTTTCCTCTTTGAACCCCAGGATGTCCGTCCACCAGCTCATCGCCGAGCCGCTGCTGATCAACTCGGTCTGCGGCTCCCGCAAAGAGGTGGACGCCAAGGTGAAGGAGCTGATGGACACGGTGGGACTGGCCGAACGACTGGTCACCTCCTTCCCTCACGAACTCGACGGCGGGCGCCGCCAGCGGATCGGCGTCGCCAGGGCATTGGCTCTGAACCCGGAGTTCATCGTTCTGGACGAGCCGGTCTCCGCGCTCGACGTCTGCATCCAGGCGCAGATTCTGAACCTGCTCGGCGATCTGCGGAAGGAGAGAGGGTACACCTACCTCTTCATCTCGCACAACCTCAGCGTCGTCCGCTACGTCTCCGACGAGGTGGCGGTCATGTACCTCGGGCAGGTGGTGGAGAAGGCGGCCAACACGACGCTCTTCCGGAAACCGCTTCACCCGTACACGCAGGCGCTTCTGTCGGCTGTTCCCGTGGCGGATCCGGAAGCGAAAAAAGAACGGATCATTCTGGAGGGGGACGTTCCCAGTCCGATCGAGCCCGCGCCGGGCTGCAGGTTCGCTCCGCGCTGCATCTACAGACAGGAGCGGTGTACCGCCGAGAACCCCGTGCTCTCCGAGCGCGAGCCGGGGCACTTCGTCTCCTGTCACTTCGCGGGAGCGCTTCGGGAGAAGCGATGACGACGATCTCCGGATACTCGGAGGAGTCGATGCGCTGGTTCGTCGGCGTGCCGGTCGTCACGAATCCGCTGCTTCTGCAAGACCTCTTCCGCGCGGCTGCGGCGGCCTGGGGCGGTGTGTTTTTCCTCGCGATTCTGGTGCAGTTCGCTTTCGGCGGAGTTCCGGGAGGAGAGGAGATTCTGGCCGCGTTCTCTTTTGCGAGCTGGTTGCCTCTCTTCCTATTCTGCGTGTTCGCGGTTTTCGGGGTCGTCTTTTTCCGGAACAGGTACGTCGCGCTCTATCGTTTCGACCAGGACGGGATTTACTGCGAAAGCATGGTCAAGAGAGGCGGTCCGCTGAAAGAGAGCCTGCGGCGGCGCCCCTTCCCGGTCGGAGAGATGCTGGAACCGGCGCGGAGCGTCGTGAAGACGCTTCCCTGGGAGGAGATCGACGCGGTTCTCCCGATGGAGGCTCTGTTCGTCGTATTGCTGAAGAAAAAAGGGGGCGTGCGTATGCGGCTCTACTGTCCCGACGAGATGCTTTTTTCGCGCGTTCTTTCGGAGTGCCAACGACGA
>LVBO01000432.1 GCA_001604435.1 Synergistales bacterium Syner_01 | reverse complement strand
ATCGGGGGCCGGCTTTGAGCCGGCCCCTGTTTTTATTTTTTTAATTTGTGTTGAAAACTTAGACTTGACTTTTTCTCCTGCCGGCCCCATACTTATTTCTTAAGAATAATTATGTCGCAAATAAGACGCATTGACTCAGGGGTGTCGAGGAATGAGGATAGGTGTTATCGGTCCGCCCAATCGCCTGGTTATGCTCAAGAGAGTATCGGAAGAGTTCTCCGATGTTTCTTTTGATATGTTCGAATACGTTCTTCCCTCCGAAGCTCCGGGGATAGTCCAGAAACATCAGGATGCCCTGGACGCCGTCTTTTTCGCCGGTCATCTTCCCTATGCTCTTTCATTGAACGCGGTGCATCGTTCCAAGCCCTGGGGCTATCTCTCCTTTTACTCAAGCGGAATTCTCCCCGCGCTTCTGGAGGCCAGACGGTACACGCTCTCACGATTTCGGACGAGCGTGGATACTCTGGCTGAAAAGGAGCTCTGGGGCGAACTTGACGGTTCGTCGCTTGAAATAGACGCTATATATACGCATTCAAAGGGAATTTTCCGTTTCGATATCGACGAAGTCGTCGACTTTCATCGTACGCTTATTGCCGAGAAGAAGACCGATTTCAGTCTCACCTGCGTCGAGGCCGTTCACGAACGCCTTATGAAGCTGGGGATTCCGTCGTATCTTGTGACGCCGAACAGGTATTTTATGCGCGAGTCCCTGGAGAAGATCATTTTGGAAGTTCGGGGAAAAAGCAGCGAACACCTTCTCAGCGTCGTGGGTATCTACAGATTGGTTGGTTCGTCGAAGAACCGCCGCTGGTATGAAAATGCAATGCTCGCGTTGAATGGACATTTGGTGGAGTTCGCCAAGAGGCGGCGCATCATGGTAATACCGAGGGACATGTCCAGCTTTCAGACCATCGAAACCATGGGGCAATTTCTTGTGGGAACGAGTAATTTTGCGGACTGTTCGTTTATATCGAAATTGCGGTCGCTCTGCGATTTTGAACTTTCGATAGGTTTCGGGGCCGGAGCGAGCCTGAGCATCGCCGAGGAGAAAGCGCTCGAAGCTTTGGATATGGCGGGGGAGCGCCGCGATATATGTTACCTCTTCGACGGAAAGGAAGCCAGGGAGCTGGGGAATCCGAATGCGGGGGTGTTGAAGTTCGCTTTTCCGGACCGGGAGATGCTTCTGCTTGCCGAAAGACTCGGTGTCAACGCATCCACCCTCTCCCGCTATCTTCGGGCGTTGTCCTGTTTCGACGGAGTGTTTACCGCATCCGATTTCGGAAAAATGGTCGGCATCCAATCGAAAAGTTCGCGGAAGATCGTCAGGATGCTTCTGAGGGAAAAACTGATCGTCGAAAGCGGCACTCTGTCTCGTGCATCACGAGGACGGCCGCAGGCTTTGTACGTTTTCGCGAGAGATGCGGATGCTCTTCGGAGTTCGTCCCATCAGAGCATGCCGGGGAGGTGAGAGCGGGGCACAAGAGGGTTTGCG
Source organism: Synergistales bacterium Syner_01 (assembly GCA_001604435.1). Taxonomy (GTDB): domain Bacteria; phylum Synergistota; class Synergistia; order Synergistales; family Aminobacteriaceae; genus JAAYLU01. Next base: position 1,363 of record LVBO01000432.1, on the reverse strand, counting down.
CATGTTTCGGCGGGGATTTGAGATTCGACATCTGAGAGGAGATGAAACGTATGCAGAAAGTAATGAGTGGAAAAAAGGTTCCGGGGTTGCTGTTGCTCGCGTTGTTCATGGTTTCGTTGTGCGTAGTTCCTTCCGAAGCCGCTCCGCAGTACCGTTGGAAACTTGGTATTCCGTGGTCGCGCCCCGCGGTCGATGAAAATCTGAAGCTGTTCTGTCAGCTGGTCGAGGAGTATTCGGGGGGCAGGATCGAGGTCCGCTACTACCCGGACGGTCAGCTCGGAACCCATGACGAGACGTTCCACGGCGTGCGCAGAGGTGACATCACCATGGGCCTCTTCGCTCCGTACGTCAATCTCGTCCCCGGCGGCATGATCAACTGGATGCCGTGGGGCACGCAGAACTGGGAAGCCGCGGAGATCCTCTACGAGCACGGAACGGGGATCATCTGGAAGGCGACCGAAGTCGCCTACAACGAAGTCGGCATGCACCAGCTCTTCAATATTATGTACGGCTCTTACGGCGTGGGGAGCAAAGTGCGTCCGATACGTACTCCCCAGGATTTCGACGGCCTTCGCTTCAGAGTTTCGGCTTCTCTCGCCTCGGTGCGGGTGTTCGAGAATATCATCAAAAACGCCAAGGTGAACATGACGCTGGAGACGATCCCCTGGGCCGACCTGTACAACGCGCTTTCCAGAGGCGTCGTCGATACGATCTGGAGCATGTGGCCCTCGCTGATCGACGAGCGGCACGGCGAGGTCATCAGCTACTACTCGAACCTCAACTGGCAGTGGGACAACAACAATGTCGTGATCAACAAGAAGATATGGGACGAGCTTCCCGAAGATCTGAAGGAAGCGGTCGGCAAGGCGGCCCGCGTCGTCGAAAAGAACCAGTTCGAAAAGCAGAAAACTATCGAGAAGGAATACATGGAGAAAGTGCGCAGCCTTCCGAACATGACGCTCGTCGAAATCACCCCCGAGGAGCGGGCGGTCTTCCTCCAGCTGTCGGACGTTCCGGCCATCTGGAACGAACTGGCGAAGCCCTGGCTTGAAAAAGCCTTCCCCGGAGAGGACATGCAGGAGAAGATGCTGGCGGAGATCGACAGAGTCCACAAAGAGGTCGAGGCGGTAAAGAAGAAGTAACTTCCGCCCGGAACTTTTTTAGCGGCACGGACGGGATGAGCGTGATTCACCCGCCCGTGCCTTGTCTTCGTCACGGACGCGCTTTTTCCGGATGCGTCGACCCGAGGATACACGGCGTCACCCGCAACAGGGGCGCGCCGCCCGCGTTCGGCAAGTCGGAGCGCTATTCGTGCGATACGGGGAGGTTGTGCAATGGGAGCGTTTTTCAAGAAGCTTTTCTC
>LVBO01000682.1 GCA_001604435.1 Synergistales bacterium Syner_01 | reverse complement strand
ATGTGTATAAGAGACAGATGCATGTATACGCTCATATCTCTACCGAGCGAGGTTAAAACAATGTATGCTAATATTGATGCAAATAGAATACTGTTTGTGGTCAACGGAATTAAGCCGTAAAGATTTTCGCCAAGGTTTTGTAATAATATTCTTGTGTAGAATAGTTCTACTAATATTCCGCATGCTATTGAAAAACATTTTATTACAGCATTCCAAACCACGCCTTTACTTGACATGTTTGGCTTTAATAGTTTCATTTATGTTGCTTTACTATCTCTTGTATTATCCAGCATGCACGATATTGCGTAAAGCATCCATGCTTGATTCCATCTAGTATAGGATATCTTATTCATATAAAAAGGCCATTTTTGATAGTAGAAACATTTCGAGTTGTAATCATACATATTATTCACTGTCCATTTTGCTATTATTTCGGAAAAACCGCTGAATATTGGGACCATTTCTTGTATAAGTTTAAAAGTTATTATGCCTTGTGCTTGATTGTGTATGTCTACGGGCCATCTTTTGGGATACCTAAAGACACTTTTCCCTTCTGGGGAAAATTGATGTTCTTTATAAAATAAAGCTGCTTTATGAAGAGAATCAAGATATATTTGATTATTATCAACATATTTTAGATAACAATATAATGCGTCAATAATGAATCCTTGATGATAATCGACCAATTTAAGTGTACTGCCATCATGAGATTGACCATAGTACCAAGATCCATCCTGATTCTGATTTTTAATTACATATCTGAAGGCACGATGAACGATAGGCAAATATTCTTTGTTCGAGGTATGGCTATACAATCTGCCGAGAAATGCAGCAGCATGTGCGGATGCATTGTATATTTTGTTTTTTAAAGCCGTTGTATAATAAAAACATAGTGAGTCAGAATCTTCATAAACATTTAATGTCGTCAGGAAATTTGCAATTTTAATAGCTATTTCTAAGTATTTGTT
>LVBO01000041.1 GCA_001604435.1 Synergistales bacterium Syner_01 | reverse complement strand
CAATTCATCGTTTCCCGTGTTCAATACATTCGCCGAAACTATACAGAACGGGGGAATCGATCATCAACAGGCCGCCTCCGCATACTGCAATCATCCGCCTCCTTTTTTCAACACCTCGCTCCGTTTCTCGACAGAAGGCTCTTAGAAACGCTCGGCGCGATTGTGGCAGCTCTCCGCCTGTCGAAAAAACGAGTCTCGAAGAGACCGCCCGCCGGAAACGCAAGCGCGAAGTTTATGAGGTGTACGCTTGACGACGCGCTTTATCGCAGTGAATGGGAGAAGTTTTCTCCGTCAGTCAGCCCATAAACGAGAGATGGGAACAGCGAACAACCTGTCTCCGAAACCGACCACGGCTTCGCCGTCATAAAGCAGCACTCCGGCGACGAAGTTATTCCGCACAGCGTCCTTCAGCTTGCGCAATCCCTTAAAATCATCGTTGGTGACCGTCGACGACGCCTTTACTTCCACCCCGGCAACACGCCCTTCAGATTCCAACACAATGTCCACTTCGACCTGATCCTTATCACGGAAATGATAGAATGCACACTCCTCTTCCCGCCAGCTAGCCAGTCGTTTCAGTTCCTGGTAAACAAACGATTCCAGAACCCTTCCGAAAAGAACACGATCCGACCACAAGCCGTCGGCGTTCACTCCCAACAATGCACAGGCCAAACCGGTGTCGCCGACATGCAGCTTGGGAGTCTTCACAAGTCGCTTCATGCGGTTGTTGTGCCACGAAGGCAACTCGTCCACCAGAAAAATCCGTGATAACAGCGTCAGATATTCGCGAATGGTTTGACGGCTGATCTGGAACGGAGCCGCAAGTTCGGAAACATTCACCAAACACCCAGTCTGGCCCGCGGCCATGGCCAGAAGACGCGGAAGAGCATCCAGAGCCGTAATTCGCGCCAGATCGCGAATATCCCGCTGAATCAAGGTATCGGCATAATCCCGATACCAGACCATCTTCCGACGATGCGTTGCGCGCGCCAAGGCAGCAGGGAAGCCGCCGCATGCCACTCGTTCCGCCAGCGCACGGCCTTGTCGCCCGGCTGATACTCCAACTTTAAAGCCGGAACCGAACAGCCGTGAAAGGAAACCGGACGGTCTCCCGCTCAGTTCCGCCTGCGACAAAGGATGCAGCCGCAAAATTTCCATCCGTCCGGCCAGCGAATCCGCCAACTTGGGCACAAGCAACACATTGGCCGATCCCGTCAGGATAAACCGGCCCGGCGCTCGACGGGCATCCACGGCCGCCTTCAGCGAAGTGAATATCTCCGGAACCCGTTGCACCTCGTCCAGTACAACTCGTTCCGGCAAGTCCGCTATATAGCCGACCGGATCAGCTTTTGCCGCTGCCAGCTGAACATCGTCATCGAAAGAGAGATAGGCGAAGCCTGCATCATCACCCACCAGCCGGGCCAGCGTTGTCTTGCCGCACTGCCTCGGTCCGTGGATCAACACCACCGGCGAATCGGACAACGCTTCGACGATACGAAGCCGCAGAAAACGAGGGAAAAGAGCCTCTTCGTTCACGGACATGCGCGGCTCTTGCATCGGCGTTCAGATGCAAATCCGATATCGTCCGACTGTAAATATTTAATCGTCCATTCGTCAACAAAGCTCCGTCCATTTGTCGAAGTTACAGTCAAAAAAACCCGAGAAACAGGCTTCATACGATCATCCCCACACACAATTTGCAGTCTTTCAGCCCGTTACAAAGAAGGATCAAAAAAAGAGCGTCCAGCGGAACGGGTTCTCCGATTGATTGTTTGAAACATATTCTACCACAGGTAATCTTAATATTTTTTTAATTTTAATCGCACTTCTAACAGCGTCCACCCTCAACGTCTACGGAGCATTCGTTTCGCGGGCTTTCCTAAACGAACATCGAAAAAAACAGAACTCTCTTCATCCCTTCGGCGTCATGTCGACTGCGGCGGCGATCTCCTTCGCGATCAGCCTGCTCGCGAAACACCTGCTCGGGATAGAGATTTAAGCGCGAACGGGCTCCGTCTTTTCGGCAGAGCCCGTTTTTCTTGTGGAGTCATTTTCCTGAGAATGCAACTTTTTCAGAGAGAGCCTGTGCCTTTTCCGCTCAACGCTTCGCCCGCGCCGTTTTTCGCCGTCCGCGCGCGTTCAGCTCCTTGTCCACGGCATCCTTTCCGATCGACAGCTTTACTCCTGCGAACACGTCGGGCGTTTCCAGTTCTCTCCAAGTATAAAAAACGTAGCGGTCCGCGTCGAAACCGTTTTCGACGCGCTTGTATATCCATACCCCCTGGAGAGCCGCCAACATCATAACGACGCATTGAAGGCGCAGAGCATACGATCTTCCTTGAAGAAAGGCGTCCTTCCGCTTTTTAGCGTCCGGAATATCGAACTTCGACTCTATCAGCACGACCGCGCTCTCCTCCCCCTCTCCGCCTTCCGCTCCGGCGACATAGTCGGGAACGTTGCGCTCGCCTCTTCCCATTCGGATACGGTACTGATATATCCAGTCCGCTTCCGAGAAGCCGACTCTTCGCAGAAGAGGCTCCACAAGCGCGCGCTCCACGTCGCGCTCGCAAAAGAGTTCCACATCGGGAAGAGGTTGCGCTTCGGGAGCGTCCGGCAATACCGAAAGATCGAATCCCTTCGCCCGGATCATCTCCAGAATCGCGGAGTATTCCTCCACCGAAAACGACATGCCCGAACACCCTTGAAAGTGCGCGCGAACGGAAGGCGCCTTCGCCAGCGACGGATGGGAGGCGATTTCTTTGAATGGAACCGGCGGTATTCGGACGGGCCGTCCTATTCGTACGGCTGTATAGAAGAAAAAGTAGGGGTCGTTGAAACCGTCGTCGAGAACCCGCCATATCGAATGCAGAGAGCTTCTCGGTGAAACGCACCATACCAGCGCCAGATCGCCTCGACGGGCTTCCAAACTTGCCTGCCAATACGATACAGAGCTCTCATCCGCCGCGTCGAGAAACTCGAAATCACCGTTTCCGCCCGCGCCGCCCATGAGAAACCAGATTTTCGAAGGACGGGGAAGCTGCCCGGACTCCTGTTTTCCCATCTCTTTTTCGGCGAAATCGTAAAGGAAGGCGTTGAGTTCAGCCGGAGAAAGGCCGTGTTCGCGTCGGAAGCGCTGCATTTCCCGGTTTACTTGCAGATAATAGAGCGCCCTGTCGCGGACTTTGCGCCTCCCGGGAATTTCCGGCAACGAGATGCCGAACCTGTCTCCGATTCGCTGAAGACGATCGAATGAGCATGAGAACAGATAGGGGAAGAAGAACTCGGGAAACGCCTCGTGCATTCCCGAACTCAATCCCTGAATGGAGAGGATGATATCTTCGTAGGCCAAGACATCCTCCTCCCCTCCCCCGTACACGAGAACGCGCTTCTCTTCTCCGAGATCGACCCGCCACTCCAAACCCTCGTCCGCAATGGAAGAGAATAGTTGCTCCGCCTCTTCAAGAGAGGAAACGGTATGTTCGGCGTACTCCGTACGAAAGAGGCTTCGAAGGTCGACGGTCGAATTTTCACCCTGCGCGACGGGGCCGGAAACCTCTCCGTTCTCAAGAGGAGCGGAACAAAGCGCGAAGTCGAAAGGCGGCGTTCGAGGCACGGGAGAGAACGCCGCAGCGTGCTCCGCAAGATCCCGGGCCATCGCCGAGCGGCCCTCTTCGGATGCGATATAGAGCTTCCAGACGAATGAAGAAAACGGCATGCACAATCCCCCTCCTCGGAGCACGAGTCTTCGACGTCGCCGCCTTTTTCCGGATCATTGTACCCTCCGGGAGAAAAAACGAACAGCTTCCGCTTGCAGGCACGGACGCCTTATCGAATGGGTGATCGGAGTCCCGTCCCCGGCGGAGAAGCGCTACTCGGCGCCGAGAGGTGCGGAAAACGCCAAGTCGGACTACAATATCGACGAAGGGGCGAGAAAACGTCGTGCGCGGAGGAACGCGGCGCGCGGAATTCGCTTGCTTTCGCACGGATTCCGGACCGACTCTTTTTTTCCGGAAACGATGAACGCTCGTCTCCATTTCTTTATACTGAGAAGGTGATCGCGATTATCAACATAGCCATCGTCGACGACGACCCTCGAATGCTCGAGGAGGTATCCCGCAAGGTATCCGATTATGTAGACGGACGTCGTCTCCGCGCTTCTCTGCATCTCTTCGCCGACGGGGCCGAATTGCTCCGTTCCGCCCGGCGCTTCGATCTGCTCTTCCTCGATATTCAAATGGATGAAATATCCGGAATGGACGCGGCGAAGAAGCTGCGGGAGAATGGCACGGCGGGGCATATCATCTTCGTCACGGTCTTCGACGAGTACGTCTACGAGGCGTTCGAGGTCGAGGCCTCCGACTATCTCCTGAAACCGATAGACTCCGCCCGGTTCGAGAGAACGATGGACCGCGTCTGCCAAAATCTGCACAGGACGAAAGACCCCGGCCTGGTGATTTCGTCCCGAGGCAACAACTTTTCTTTCCTTCGTTTCAACGACATTCTCTACTGCGAGGCACGGAACCACAAGATGATCATTCGTTCCAAAACAGAGACGCTGGAGTGTTCTTTGAAAATCGACGAGCTGAAAGGACGCTTGGATGATCGTTTTTTTCAGTGCCACAGGAGCTATTTTATCAACCTGCACTACGCCTGCGGGTACGAAGCCGGACTCGTCGCGCTTGAGAACGGGGAGAAAATTCCCGTCTCCAGGCTGCGGGCGCGGGAATTTTCCCGAAAGATGCTGCAACACATCAAAGAAAGGGCGGAGTAGCGTGGACGCTCCTTTTTTACTGATACTCGCGATCAACGAGTTCAAAAGAATACCCGCGTTCTTTTTTTTCTCCACGTTCACGAACCATCGAGCGAGGACGCCTCACGTCCTTCTTTACCTGGCGCTTTCCGGAGCGATCTCCGCGTTGCTATCGCATGCGCAGACGGACCTCGCGCTCTCTTTCATCCTTGAAACGGCGGCGTTCTGGCTGATCGGCGTCGCCGTCCACAAATCCCCTCTTCTCACCGCCGCCTCGGCGGCCCTTCTCACGACATCCGTCATGATCCTGTCGAACGGGATCATGAACCCGATCCACCACATCCTCGGCTTCGTTCTCTTCCGAACGCACAGGGAGCTGCTGCCGTTTTTGGGTGTCGTCGTCTCCCTCGCGTCCACGCTGCTGGCATGGTTCAGCTATCGCGTCATCCTCGACAGACTCCGACCGAAGAGCGACATCCCGGATCGATATCTCATGGTTTTCATCATCCCAGTTTTACTTCTGCTCATGATGGAACACTATTTTTCGGTATATATATACGGCAACACGATCACCGTTTCCGAAACGGGAGGCCCTCTCCCCGACGTCGGAAACGCGCAGATCTTCCTCCTTCAGACGCTTGCCTATTCATCGCTTTTCATCGTTCTCTACGCCTGTCGAAAACTGTCCGAGGACTATTGCGGCCGAATGCGCCTCGCGCTTTTGGAGCAGGAGGTTCGTCGTCAAAAAGAATACGTGCGGGAAGCGGCGCTGCGCCATAAACAAACCCAAGGATTCCGTCACGACATTCAATGGCACCTCATGGTGCTGAACGGCTTCCTGACGGAGACGAAAATAGAACAGGCAAGGGAATACCTCGGCAAACTGGAGGGCATGTCCCGTTCTCTTTCTTTTCCGTGCCGAACGGGGAATACCGTGATCGACACGCTGCTGGGCAACAAGCTCGACCTGCTGCGACACAACGGGATACGTATCGAATGCGCCGTAAAAATACCGCCTTCCGGTGCGATCGACGACTTCGATTTATGCGTCGTCTTCGCGAATGCGTTGGACAACGCCGCCAAGGCGTGCGCGCAGGTGCGCGACGAGAAACGCTCCATTCGTATTTCCGGGAAGCGCAAGGGCGACTTTTTCATGTTCGAATTCGAAAACAGCTTTTCGCCCGAAGTCGCCGACAACGGAGGTTCAGGCATCGGCTTGTCGAACATCGAAGCGGTGGCGCAAAAATATCACGGCGCCGTCTCCGTGGAGAAAGAGAACGCCGTGTTTCGCTTGAATGTTCTGCTTGTCATTCCACGCGGGGTACCCGACATCTCGGGCGAGACCGCTTGAACCTCTTCGCCGCGCCGCGTAGAATCACGCTATATCATCATTCGGACAGGAGGTATCGAGCATGAGCATAGGATCCGTTTCAATGAAAGGCGTGCCCGTTCTTCGCGACGCCGAGACGCTTGGCGACCCTTTTTCGAAGGCGCGGGGCCTCGAAGAAACGAAGAAAAAACTCGCCGAGCAGTTGAAGCGAGCGCAACAATCCAATCCGATGAACGCGGCGGAAGAAAAAAGGCAAGAGAGCGTCAAACTGCAACTCGATTCCATCGAACAACAGGCCCTGTCGTTGAGACAACGACAGCCTGGAAACACCGCGCCTTCCGCTGCTCCTTCACCAAACGGGGAATTCGCGAAGGACGGCTATATCGCGGGCGACTTCTCCCCCTCCAAGCCAACGGGGGTTTACAGCCTCGGCAAGGACGAGGAGGGGAAGCCGAAGATTCTGCTTGAAAAGCCCGAAGCATCGAGCCGCTCCTCTCTTCTCGACGAAAACGGCGCGAAGCGGAGCGACGAACCCGAGAAAAAGACTCGCTCCGCGAAGCCCTCCGACGAAGAGGACGAACGCGACGTCGCCCCGAAAGAAGAGGAGGACGAGGAAGAAGACGAGAAATCGGAAAAAGCGTCCGACAAGAAAAAAACCACCGGAACCGGCACTGTCGACACGGGAAAGGTGGACGCGGAGATTCAAAAACTCAGACAGGAAAAACAGAGAATCGCACTCGCTTTGAGCAAAGCCGCCGGAGACGATCAAAAGGATCTGCAAAAACGCCTTGAAGCGATCGACTCCGAACTGAGAGTCAAAGACACCGACTCCTACCGAAAGCAACACTCGGAGTATTCGGAGAGCAACGGATAGTCTCTCTCGGGGAGGGAGGAAGCCAAGGACTCTCCAAGGCTTTCCCCCTTCCCGCGACGCGTTCTCGATTTCTCGAATCGGCGCCGGGCTACAGCGACGCGCAGCCGTCCGACGGGCCGGAAACACCCGGTTTCGGTAGTACGACGGAAAGGACTGTTCCCTTTCCCGGCGCCGAGCGAAGAACAAACCTGCCGCCGAAGAACTCCGCGCGCTCACCGATGCCCGCCAACCCTCGACGCCCCTTCGCGCGAAGTTCGTCGATCACCGTGTTGCTTGCGTCGAACCCTCCGCCGTTGTCGTGCAGGTACAATCGGATCGAATCGTCCCGCTTTCCCTCAACAACCCGGATCGTCGTCCTGTCCGCTCTTCCGTGACGGACTGCGTTCGAAATTCCCTCCTGACATATGCGAAAGATGGCGAGCAGGCGATCGGGATCGGGTTCGTCGCGGAGACGAACGCTTGTTTCGATCGAGACGCCGAGTTGTCTGCTCATGCGCTCGGACAATTCGTCGAGGCACCGGACGAGCCCCAGAGAGAGCCACGGGGGCGAGAGCGCGTCGCAGATGCTCCGCAGATCGTTCACCGCAAAAAGAGCGGCATCTTCCGCCAGCGCAAGATGCTCCGCCGCCCTTCGTCCGTCGTCCGCGAGAGAGGCTCGCTGAACGCGCTGGACAAGCGCCGATACGACCTGAATCGGGCCGTCGTGTATCTCCCGGGCGACCCGCTGTCGCTCCTCCTCCTGCGTTTTTACCAAATCGCCGACGTAACGCCTCCGGAGCGCCTCCTTTTCGACGGCCTTGTGCGCAAGCTCCGTCAGCGCGCGGCGGAACTCAACTACTTCGTCGGCCTCCCTGTCGAACGCGCCCCTCGGCGCGACCTCCGCTCGCGGGACATCCTCGCCCCAGCGCAGGGAACGGATCTCTTCCGACAGTCGCTGAAGAGGAGAGATGAACCAGCGCTTCAAAAACCCCAGGAAGAGGAGACAGAAGAGGGCCGTGGCTATGGCGTAGAAGGAGAAGTGCAGCACGAAAATTCCCTCCGCCCAGTTGCGGAAGGAGACGGAGACGATCGCCACGACCTCGGGGTCTTTCGAGGGCCAGAGGCAGAGAGCGCTCCTCTCGGCGTCGGACGAATCCGTCGGGTCGAGCACGATCGGCTCTTCCGGGGGGGTGGAGAGAAAGGCTCCCAGCCCCTCGCCTCCGTTCGACGCCCACACAAGCTCTCCCGTCCTGCGAAAAAGAGCGGCCCTCCCGGGAATGACGGAGGATTTTCGGAGGGCGCTCGCCTCGGCGTCCGCGAGAAACAGTCCGTAGGAGGCCAGTTTGACCGGATCCTCGGCGCAGGAGGCCATGTCGCGGGCAAGGGAGACGGCGTATCCGGAGATCTCGCGGCGCAGAACGACTTCCTGCCGCAGCGCCATGATCAAGGAAAGGATCAGCATCGTCGTCAGAGGAATCGCCGCGGCGAGATAGAGCCGGCGAAGCGGACGACTCCGGGCGTGCCGCCTCCGCGATCCGTTCATAGCCTGAGATCGTCGAGCGCGCTGCCCTGCAACAGCTCGTCGACGGAGAAAATGCCGTGCTTCAGCCCGACCAGAAGCGCCTCGCTCTTGCTGCGGCACTGGAATTTGCCGTAGATGGACGTGAGATGGGACTGCACGGTGCGTTCCGTTATCGCCAGCTTTCCGGCGACGTCTTTGATGGCGAATCCTTTCGACACCAGAAGCAGTACTTCCCGTTCCCGCGCGGTCAGCGTCTCGGGCGCCCATTCGCGCTCCCGCAGCACGTCGCTCGCCAGGGGATCGAGATAGATATGCCCTCCGAGCACCCGCCCGATCGCGGCGGAAAGTTCCCAGACCGCGCTCGTCTTCAGCACGAAGCCCGATGCTCCGGCCAGCAGAGAGGCCGTCACATACGAGTGCGCATCGAAAGAGGTCAGCATGATGACGCGCGTCCGCAGCCCTTCTTCCCGAATACGCCTGGTCACGGCGATCCCGTCCTCTCCCGGCATCCGAATGTCCAGAAGCGCGATGTCCGGCGTCAGCCCGCGGATAAGCTCCCACGCACGGATTCCGTCTTCGGCCTCTCCCAGCAGGACATACGCGTCGTTCTCCCGGATGAAACCGGCCAGCCCCGACCGCGTGAGAGGATGATCGTCGGCCACGACTATCGATACAGGCATTTCTTTTCCCCCCTCTACGGAACGCTTTTGAAGCGCTCCTCATTCTCCGCCGGTTCTCCCGTGCGCGCATCGCATATTTATACAGTGTACTCCATGTCGTTTTCCACCATGCGGACGGAGGCGAGAATTTCTACGATGAACGCGCTCCGACGAAAGGAGGACGGAGCGAGAGCGACAAGCGCGTCGAGCGACATTCGAACGGAAAAAATAGAAGAAAGAAGGAAGAGAGATCATGAACAGAAAAACATACGGTACGGCGGGTATTGCGGGTATTTCGGCGGGAATCGCGGCTTTCGGAGCGATGGCGCTTCTTCGAACGCTCTTCGGCTATCCGGACATCATCCGGGCCGACGCCGCGGTCATTCTCCACACGTTGGCGGAGCGCATCCATTCCGTTCCGCTCGTTTACTATTTCGGCATCGGAATGTCGGGGGTGCTTATGGGCGCGTTTTACATCCACCTCTACAGCATCGCCCGTTCGGCGGGCGACGGGGAGTTCGCGCCGTACGGCTGTTTCTGCGGCGCGACGGCGGGGACGCTGCTCTTCGTCGGGATACTGCGGTACGCGTTCCTCTTCCCTCTGCTCGCTCTTCGACGCGAGATGAATCCCGGCGACGCCGCGCTTATCGAACACATCTTCTACGCCATGAACATGTACGTGGGGAATTCGGTGGCGGAGCACGCGCAGTTCGTCTTCTCCGGTCTCGCGCTCTTCATGACGGGGCGTTCCATTCTCCGCTACCGGTATCTCTCTCCTGCGAACGGCTACCTTGCGCTCTTCAGCTCCCTCCTGCTGTTCTACGGCAGCGCGGAACCCTTCGGCCTCCCGTTCGCGTTCGCCGTCAACCGTATCGCCAGCGCGTTCATGATGCTCTCCCTCCTGTTCATGGGGGTCTCGCTTCTGCGCCGGCGCTTCGCCGCCGACACGATACGTCCCGACTCTTCGGACGCCTCCCCCGCGTGAGGTCTTTTTCCCTCCGGACGCCGATACGCGACGCCTCTATGTCATAATAGAGGCGTCGCGTATCGGAACGTTCGCGAAGAACGCGTCGGTTCGTCGATAAACTTGATACGGACCATCTTGCGATGAAACGTGGTGAATGGGAATGCACGCCGTCGATGCGTT
>LVBO01000431.1 GCA_001604435.1 Synergistales bacterium Syner_01 | reverse complement strand
CTTCGGAGAGCATTCCCCCGAAGAGCGCTTCGAAGTAAAAGGGAGTGCCGCCCGCGAACAGAGGAATCCGCCCGCGCGCGCGTATTCTTTCCACCGCGTTCACGCAGCCCGAGACGAAATCCGCCGCGGAGAACACCTGGTCCGGGTCCGCGACGTCGATCATGTGGTGAATGATTCGCCGTCGAATGTCCGGCGAAATCTTGTCCGCCCCGATGTCCAGATACCTGTAGACCTGACGTGAATCCACCGAGATGATTTCCGCGCCGAGGCGTTCCGCAAGCAGAAGGCTGACTGCGGTTTTCCCGACCGCGGTCGGCCCTACAATGGCGATGAGCGGCAGACGGTCGCCCGTCTTCGTTCCGGAACCGCCGGATTCTGAAAACATGCAGTCTACTCCCTTCCGAAAAACGATTCCAGTTTATTTCGCTGCATAAGCAGCACGGTCGGCCGTCCATGAGGGCACGACCACGGCTGTTCGCACTGCATCAAGCCCCTCCATAATGCGAGGCACTCCGACGCCGTCAGGCGGTCCCCCAGCTTGACGGAAAGCCCGCACGCCAACGTCGCCAGCTTCCTCCAGAGGATATCCTCGAGCGGGCTCTTCCGGTCCTCCGTCCACTCCATGAGCACGGAACGCAAAAGACGGACCGGATCCTCCCCGATGCCCCCTTGCAACGCAGGGTAGACTGTAAGAAGGAGAAGCCCCTCGCGTTCGTCGAAGGAAAAGCCGATATCCTCAAGGGACTCCATGTGTTCGCGGACGGACATCGAGAACGACGGCGGAAGCGGAAGCGAAACCGCGCAGCGCTGCCTGGTCACGGAATCTTTCGAGAGCCTGCGCGCCCGTTCGTATCCGATCCGCTCGTGCGCGGCGTGCGGGTCCATCACCGCGAGGGCGTCCCCGGCTTCAAAGACGACGTACCCCGACTCCATACGCCCCAACAGACGAACGGGGTCGCGTTCCTCGCCCCCCTGCGCTTCCTGTTCGGCCGGGAAGATTCCCATGCTTTCTTCCGAGCGAGGAGGAGCGGTTGCGGTCTCTCGGGAAAACGGCGCTTCCGCGACTCTGTTGAAGAGTTCGCCGTCCGAAGCGTCCTGACGCTGCCATGAGCGGCTCGGCCCCGAGGCGTGCTCCTGATGCCCAAGGAGCGGAGCGTTTCGACGCGCATCGAATCCGTCCGAGGAAACTCCCGCATGGGACGGAGCGATCGAGTGCGGCTTTCCCGAGAGCGTGAGCACCGCCTGCTGCACCACGTCGAAGACTTCTCCCGGATACCGGAAGCGCACCTCGGCCTTCGCAGGGTGGATATTCGCGTCCAGCAGCTCCGGCGAAAGCGAGAAGAAGAAAATCCAGTTGCCCACCAACGATCGGCACAGAGCGCCCACCGCGCCCCGAATGACGGAGTCGGTCACCGTCCGCCCGTTCACGAATGTTGAAATGGAACTTCGCGTCTTCCCTGGAAAGGGCATCCACCAGCACTCCAGCGAAAGATTCGTCGCCGCCGCCTCGCACCTACGGAGCTCCGCGCCCGAAAACCCGGCGTCGAGCGCTCTTCCGGAGGAAGTACGCGGCGCCTGTCGGGGATCCCCCCACATGGCGCGAAGCAGCGACTCTCTGTCGCCGTCCCCCGGAGAGGAGAAGACCTGCTTGCCGTCGTGCTGTTCCGAAAACGCGACGGAGGGGTACGCTACGGCGAGATCGCGCACCAGCGCCGAGACTCGTCGCGCCTCCGCCGCCGCAGTTTTCAGGAATTTTCTGCGGGCCGGGAGCGTGTAGAAAAGGTCCTCGACGGAGATGCGCGTTCCCGGACGGCAGGGCGTCGGCACATGGCGGACCGTTCGTCCCCCTTCGATAAAGAGCAGCGAGCCCTGCTCCTCCCCGGCTTTCCGCGAACGAATCTCCAGGCGG
>LVBO01000430.1 GCA_001604435.1 Synergistales bacterium Syner_01 | reverse complement strand
ATTATACAAGGAAAATATCCTGCGGAGAATTGACAGGTCGCCATTTATGGTATAAAAATAAAGTGAAAGAATAAATTCCTCGAAGAACCTAACTGAATACCCCTTCGACCCGGCGCGTCTCCCCGAGATTTGCCGGGCATCAGGTTGGAAGAGTGATCTTCCCGCCGGCCGCGTTTGCAAAGAAGGATGAACGGCCTTACAGGCCTTCATTCTTCTTTTTTTTGTATCGCCACAGCGACAAGCGTAATGCCAGATGAACGAATACACAAGGAGGGAACTGCTTATGGATAAGTTCGGAGCGATTGTGCGCATCAACCTCACTACCGGAAGCGTAAAGAAGGAAAGTCCGTGCGAGAAAACGATGAAGGAGTTTATCGGAGGACGAGGGTACGCGACGAAGGTGCTCTACGACGAGCTCCCCAAGGGTACCGACCCGCTTTCCCCGGAAAACAAGCTGATCTTCGCGAACGGCCCGCTCACGGGAAAGGGCGCTCCCGCGTCCGGGCGCTACATGGTGGTCACGAAGAGCCCTCTCAACAACTACATCGCGAGCAGCAACTCCGGCGGATTCTGGGGCGCGGAGCTGGCGCGCGCAGGATGGTTCATGATCATCCTCGAAGGCAAGGCGCAGAAGCCTTCATATATCTGGATCAACGACGACAAGGTCGAAATCCGCGACGCCTCCGCGTTCTGGGGGCTCGACAGCCATGAAACAACCGACAGGCTCCTCGCGGCCGTCGGCGACGACAAGGCGAAGGTCGCCTGCATAGGCCCGGCCGGAGAGCGTCTTTCCAAGCTCGCTTCCGTCATGAACGACAAGAACAGGGCCGCGGGACGGAGCGGGGTCGGCGCGGTCATGGGATCGAAGAACCTGAAGGCGATCGTCGTCAAGGGAAGCAGCCGCCCCCACGTCGA
>LVBO01000429.1 GCA_001604435.1 Synergistales bacterium Syner_01 | reverse complement strand
CGGCGACAATACCGCTCGACTCAACTACGGCCCCCAGGATGACGACGTTCGTGATCTTGTCGCTGCCCAGTTCCTCGGCGAGGGTGGTTGCGGGAAGGGCGACAACCTGAATATCCTTGCGTGAGTTGTCGTATTCGACGAGGTTGCTGTTGTACACCAGAACTCCGCCCGGCTTCAACCTGTCGATGAACTTGGCAAGCGAAGGCTGGTTCATCACGACAAGGACGTCCGCCTTGTCGACGACGGGCGATCCGATCTCGTCGTCCGAAAGCACCACGCCGCAATTCGCCGTTCCGCCGCGCATTTCCGGACCGTACGAGGGAATCCACGTTACATGCCTGCCCTCTTCGATTCCCGTATACGCCACGAGCTGTCCCAAAACCATGACTCCCTGACCACCGAATCCGGCCGCGAGAAGCGTCTTGAAAAATGACATACTCTTCCCTCCCTAATCGAAATCCTTGAACGTACCAAGGGGATAGTAGGGCATCATCGTATTGACAAGCCAGTCGAAAGCTTCCACGGGACGCATCCCCCAGTTCGTGGGACAGGAGGAGAGTATCTCGACGAGAGAGAACCCCTTCCCGTCGATCTGATTCTGGAAGGCCTGTTTCACGGCCTGCTTCGCCTTGATGATGTACTTCGGCTGGGCCACCGTCACGCGGGTCACGTAGCCGGGCGCGGGAAGCGCCGCCAGCAACTCGCTCACGCGGATCGGGTAGCCGTTCACCTTGACGTCGCGCCCCAGCGGACAGGTTGACGCTCTCTGGCCGACAAGAGTCGTCGGCGCCATCTGGCCTCCGGTCATTCCGTAGATCGCGTTGTTGATAAAGATGACCGTGATGTTCTGACCTCTGTTGGCCGCGTGGATGATCTCGGCCATGCCTATCGAGGCGAGGTCGCCGTCGCCCTGATAGGTGTACACGATCTTGTCCGGACGGACGGTCTTTATTCCGGTCGCCACTGCCGGAGCGCGTCCATGCGGCGCTTCGCAGTAGTCGGTGTCCATGTAGTCGTAAATCATCGCCGCACACCCGACGGGAGCGATCCCTATGGTGTCGTTCTGTATGCCGAGTTCGTCGATGGCCTCGCAGACGAGGCGGTGGGCTATTCCGTGACCGCAGCCGGGACAGTAGTGGCTGCTGACGTTCGGCATCCAACTCTTCGGACGTTCATAAACTTTTACTTCACTCATCAGAAATCCCCTCCCCTTACAGGCCGAGAATCCGTCGGCATTCGTTCTCTATCTCCCCGACCGAGGGGGCGAATCCGCCTGTGCGGCCGTAGAAGGAGACCGGGTACGTACATCCTGTGGCAACTTTCACATCGTCCACCATCTGTCCGGCGTTCATCTCGGAAACAAGAATATGCTTGACGGTGGAAGGAATTTTCTTGAAGGCATCGTAAGGATAAGGCCAAAGGGTGATCGGGCGGATCATGCCTACTTTGAGTCCTTCGGCCCGCAGATTGTTCACGGCGGAGCGGGAGATTCTGGCTGTTGTTCCGTAGGCGGCCACGAGCACCTCGGCGTCGTCCATCATGTAGCATTCGCACCGCTGCTCGGCGTCCTTCATGGCCTGATACTTTTTCTGCAACTTTCTGTTGTGCTCCTCCAACGGTTCGGGAGACAGGAAGAGGCTGTGCAGATGGCTGCGTTTCCCGCCCCGCTCTCCCATGAAACCGAGAGCCCAGGATGGATCGGCGGGCTGGTCTTTCGTCGGACTCGGCTTGATCTCGACCGCTTCCATCATCTGCCCCATAAAACCGTCCGCGGCCACCATGACCGGATTGCGGTACTTCTGGGCAAGATCGAAAGCGAGCTGGGTAAGATCCACGCACTCCTGGAGCGTGCTGGGGGCAAGAACGATCAGGTTGTAGTCTCCGTTGCCGCCACCCTTGGTCGATTGAAGATAGTCGGCCTGCCCCGGAAGGATACCGCCAAGTCCGGGACCTGCGCGCATCACGTTCACGACGACGGCGGGGATCTCGCATCCCGCTATGTAGGAAATCCCCTCCGACATAAGCGAAATGCCGGGGCTCGAGGAGGATGTCATCACCCGATACCCTGTGGAACCTCCTCCAAGGACCATGTTGATCGAGGCAACTTCGCTCTCCGCCTGCACATACACTCCCCCGACCTCGGGGAGATGCGCCGACATATACTCCGGAATCTCGTTCTGCGGCGTAATGGGGTACCCGAAGAAGTATTTACAGCCGGCCTGAATGGCCGCCTCGGCAATAGCTTCAGTACCTTTCATCAAAACTCGTCCCATGTCTCCTTCACCTCCGGCAAGACAGACTACTCTTCAATCTTAAAAACTTCGATCGCCGCATCGGGACAGGTCATCGCACACATGCCGCACCCGACGCACCCCTCTTTGAACTGTTCGACCGGGCGATACCCCTTGGCGTTGGTCTTCTCGGAAATACGGAGGACCTTCACCGGACAGGCAGCCACACACAGTCCGCAACTTTTGCAAAACTGCTCGAAAACCTCGATGCGCCCCTTTTTCGCCATTGCCTGTGCACCCCTTCCACAAAAAAGATTGGAGAAAATTATTCGCCCGTCGACGGTCTGGACCACATGGCCCCTTCCTCCCACGGAAGCATCATATATCGTGAGAGCGGCCAACAGGGAACGGTAATATTCCTTGATTTCCACACGGAAGCGGCCTCCGGCAAAAGCCTTGGAGGAACCCCGGCGTACAGGACGGGAAGACCGAGTTCGTTTCCGGCCTCAAGAACTGTTTCTACGCCGTCCGCACAATGCTCCGCCGTCGTCTCGTCCATGAGATGGGAGTTGCTGATAAGCGCGCCTACTGAAAGGCCGCAGATACTCTCCATTTTTTCCAGCATCGCCCGCACTCCGCGGACTGAAGACGTCTGCGGACGGAAAGCGTTGATTACGAGGATCAGAAGATACCCCGCGCCGCGGATATCCGGCTCGAACTGCTTCAGAGCCAGCGCGCCCTCCGCGTCCCCCCCGATATCCAGAAGCAATCGCCCCTCGTCGGTTGCGAGGGCGCTGGAAATTTTCGGCGACACGACGGTCATATCGGACCACCTGGCGTTCTCCGGGGGCATGATGATATTGAATCCTCGCGCGCCAAGAGCATCCGTGACCTGCCGGATGCAAAAATACGGGTTGATGATGTCCAGATCGGCGATTGTAACCCGTTCCCCGATCGCTTCAAAACCCAAAGCGAGATTGAGGACCCATTCGGTCTTTCCGGAGCCGAGCGCGCCTGTTACGGCCACCGCCTTCGGCCATTTATCGAGTGTGGAAGCAAATGTTTGAAAGGATGCCATCAACTGGCTGAAAAGTTCGCGTTCAGAGGCGTTCATTGAAGAAAATCTCCTTTCTTCAGGCGGATGCCGCGGGCCCATTCCGCGCCGCTGATGCGTTTTTTCCCCTCAGGCTGAACACAAAGAAGAGCAACGGAGCCGTCGGACGTACCAACGAGAGGGAATCCGTCGAGAAAGTCTACGACTTCGCCGGGGCGCCCCGTGGATGGATGATGAAGAGCTTCCCATACTTTCATCCGCTTTGCGCCGATGAAGAGAAAAGCGCCCGGAGAGGGGTTCATCGCCCGAACGGTGGAGACAAAACGATGCGAAGACCAGACCCAAGAACATTCAGCCTCTTTGTTGGCAATTTTGGGGGCATATGTTGCTGATTCTGAATCTTGATTTCTAAATTCACAACTTCCCTCAATAAGACATTTTACACCCAACAGATAAAGTTCGCTACCTTTTTCTGCAAGAATCTCCAAAACTTCTCCGGCGCTTTCGGTTTCCCCTACGGGCCACTCCTCGCGAAAGAGGATCGGCCCCGCATCCATCTCCTCGACAAGGCGGAAGAGAGTAACTCCGGTTACGGGATCCCCGTTCAGAAGCGCCCTCTGAACGGGCGCGGCGCCTCTGTAGAATGGGAGCAGCGACGGGTGGATGTTCACGCACCCCCACGAAGGAGTCGAAAGAAACGGCTCGAGAATCTTCTGCCCGAAGTCCACTACAAGAATGCAGTCCGGAGGGGATTTCGCGAGGCGATCAAGCAGTTCGGGTTCAACAGAGACCTTTGGGGATCGAAAAACATCGAGGTGAAGAGTTTCGCAGAGTTTCTCAACCGGTGACGGGATAGTGTGCAAACCTCTTCCCCCCGAAGAGGGGGGAGACGTTACGATATGATCGAAATGAACGTTTTTCGCGAGATGCTTCAGGCAACTTGCCGCGAACGTCCCGGTTCCGAAGAACCAGAGGACGGGGGTTCTTGGGAAGGCGTCCGTCATCGTCTGCTCGAACCTCCGTCGGCATCCTCCCCGTCTTTCGAGCGCTGCAACTTTTTGCGCGCCATGGCGCGTTTCATGGGCGAGAAGTTGTCGATCAGCAGCCTCCCGTCCAGATGATCCATTTCGTGCAGGAACGCACGCGCAAGAAAACCCTCCACCGTCGTTTCATGTTCGCCCCCGTCGATGTCGCGGTGTCGAATGGTTATCTTGGTAGGCCGATTCACATTGCCGAATATTCCCGGGAAGCTCAGACACCCCTCTTCCCCGACCTGTTCCCCCTCCGAAGAGAGCAACACGGGGTTGGCCAGAACATGGAGCTTGCCCTCGAAAAAGACGACGGCGAGCCGGGAAGAAACCCCGACCTGCGGAGCCGCCAATCCAACGCCGTCGTGCATATTCATAAGCCGGATCATCTCGGCGAGGAGATCTTTCAGACTATCGTCAAAAACAACAACCGGCTCTGTCTCTTTCCTCAGAACCGGGTCGGGATACACACGAA
>LVBO01000428.1 GCA_001604435.1 Synergistales bacterium Syner_01 | reverse complement strand
GTTTCGTCGATGGTGGGATGGACGATGATAGGTGCGGGGGCGTTTGGTTCCGTCTTTTCCGGTTTGGGCGGCAATACATTGATAGCCAATATCGCCATGAATATGCCGGGAGGACCGAACATGGTCTTTTTCGTGTCCGCCGTTTTCATATTCATTCTCGGAATGTTCCTGGAGCCTGGCGCGATCATTTTTCTTGCGGTTCCTATCCTCGCTCCGATTCTGGCGAGGCTCGGATTCGATCCTCTCTGGGTTGGCCTTGCTTTCAACGTTTTACTTCAGAGCGCGTATCTCTCGCCTCCGTTCGGCTTCAGCCTTTTTTATCTTAAAGGATGTACTTCGGACGATATTGATATCGTCGATATTTACAAAGCCAGCGTCCCGTTTTTGCTGCTCCAGGTTGTGTGTATCACGCTGATATTTCTTTATCCGTCCATTGTGCTTTGGCTGCCGAGATATCTTCTTGGTATGTAGGAGAGAAAGGGGGGGTGGTTTTTCAGGGAGGGTGTTCAGAGAGCGACGTGTAATCGATGAGTTGCGACTGAAAAACAAAACAGCGATTCAAGAGAAGGAGGTTTTTGAAGGATGAAAAAGACTCTCGCGGTACTCCTAACCATAGCTCTACTTTGCACAGGTGCAAGCGCAGCCTTTGCGGCGAAAGTGAACTGGAGACTGGTCACGCATGCCAGTCCGGGAACGGAACAGCAGCGGATAGCGGAGGTCTTCTGCGAGACGGTGAAAACACTGTCCGGCGGCGAATTCGTTATCGAACCGTATGCGGCCGGAGTTCTCTTCCCCGTCTTCGAATCCTTTGATTTCTTGGCGAATGGCGTTATCGACGCCTCGATGGTGTACAGCGCCTATTGGACTGGGAAAGATCCTGGCTTCACCCTGACGACTTTGCCCGGATGCCCTCTGAGCACCTATGCGGAAGGCGCGTATCTCGTCGAGCAACTTTTCCCTTATTTTGAAAAATTGTATGCTAAGTATGGTATTACGTACCTTGGGCATGCTATGGTGAGCCCTATCAATGAGCAGCTTATATCCGTAGTTCCGATCGACACGCTGGAGGATATCAAGGGAAAGAAGATCCGTACATCCGGTTTTGGCGCCCGCTACTACAGCGCTCTTGGTGCGACTACCGTTTCGCTCTCCGGCCCCGAAATATACACTGCTCTCCAGACGAAAAACCTTGACGCCGCCGAGTGGACTTTCTGGGATGAGAATATGCGTATGGGCCTTCACGAGGTTGCAAACTATGTTCTTGACCCTGCGTTCCAGAATGGCACATGCGAGTATTTCCCGCTGGTGGTGAATCCCGACAAGTGGAATGCGCTGCCCCAGAACTACAAGGATATCATCATGGCCGCGCGGGATCGTATCCGTTATCTCTCGGCGATGGTTTATGTGCATGAAATAAAATCGCGTGAGAAATGGAAGACCATGCCCAACCTCAAGATAGTCGGCTGGAGTCCCGAGGATCAGCAGAAAGCGCGGGCTATCGGACAGCAACTTGTTCTTGATGAGTGCAACAAGACACCCGAAGGGAAGGAATACCTCGAGATTTACCGCAAAACGTTGTGGGAACTCGGGCATAAAGAAGAAGCCAAAAACCTTGGATACACTGAGTAATTTGCTGAAAAAAATATAATAAACAAACCGCCGGTTCAAGGAGCGACCTTGAACCGGCGGTTTGTTTATGCCGGAAGCTCTCCAAAGAAAAAACTAGGATTGCACTCCCCATTTCCGGGCCCATTCGAACATGCCGACGGCGCAGGCGACACTTGCGTTCAGAGAGCCTGTAGAACCGGAAAACGGTATCCGGACGATCTCGTCGCACGTTTCCGCCACAAGGCGAGAAAGACCCTCTCCTTCCGCTCCTACAACAAGCAACGCCTTTTCAGGCATTGCTTCCGTCCAGAGGATTCGGCCGTTCTTATTGTCCAGCCCTATAGTCCAGAATCCGTTCTGTTGGAGCTCTTTGACGGTTTGTGCAACATTCGTTACCGCCACCATGGGAACACGCAATGCTGCTCCTGCGCTCACTTTGACGACAGTGCCTCCCGGAAGCGCGGCGCGCCTTTTCGGGAAGATGACCGCCATTGCGCCGCATGCCTCGGCGGTTCGGACGACAGCCCCCAGGTTGTGGGGATCCTGGACGTGGTCAAGGAGGACAAGAAGGACAGGTCCTTGCTTCCCATCAAGAAGAGGAAGTATGTCCTGGAGCTCGAGCATCGAAACATCTCCGCTTCTGCAGGCCACTCCCTGATGATTATTGGTTCCGCACATATCGGTGAGCGCTTCGGGCGTCACTCTCAAGACGGTGACTTTCCCTTTTTCCGCCAGAGCGCCTATCTGGAGCGAAAAACGATCGCTCACATTTTTCCCGAGATAGACCTTTTGCACCTTGTCGGGAGACTCTTTTAAAAGTTGCAGGACGACCTGCCTTCCCCAATGAATATCCTCACTACGTTTCTCTTCGTTTCGTTCCGCTCTTGGTGGGACAGGTTTGCGATAAGTGCGTTTTTCATCGTTCTTCGATGCGCTTCGAACTCTTTTTTCGGGAGTTCGGTCCATTCTTTTTTCCACTCTTCTTCATCCTTTCGGCGATTTGCTTCGCATATTCCTGCAGGAAGTATGCGGTATGTCCCTTCCCCGCCGTCATAATATCTTCAGGGGTTCCGGTTGCGACGAGGCGCCCTCCACCGCTCCCTCCCTCCGGTCCCAAGTCGACGATGTAGTCGGAGGAGAGCAGAACGTCCAGGTTATGCTCTATCAAAATGACCGTATTGCCGTTGTCGACTATTTTGTTGATGATATGGAGCAGTTTTTCTACATCCGTGTAAAAGAGGCCTGTTGTCGGTTCGTCGAGGAGGTAGAGCGTAGGACCGGTGAAACGTTTGCTCAACTCCTTCGAGAGTTTGACTCTCTGCGCTTCGCCTCCGCTCAGTGTAAGCGCGGATTGTCCGAGGCGGATATATCCCAATCCGGCTTCGGCGATCAGCTGAAGCTTGGAGGCGATTCGTGGAATATCCCGAAAGAAAGCATACGCTTCATCGACTGTCATATCAAGAACGTCGGCAATGGATTTCCCCTTGAATTTTACTTCGAGGGTCTCGTGATTATACCTCTTCCCGCTGCAGACTTCACACGGTACGTAGACGTCCGGAAGGAAGAGCATCGAAACTTTGGTGACTCCCCCGCCTCCGCATGCTTCGCATCTTCCGCCCTTGACGTTGAAACTGAAGCGTCCCGGGGCAAAACCTCGAAGACGCGATTCGGGAAGTCCGGAAAAGAGTTCCCGTATAAGTGTAAAAAGTCCCGTATACGTTGCCGGGTTGGAACGAGGGGTTCGTCCTATAGGGCTTTGGTCGACGAGAATGACGTTTTTGAACTGCTCTCCCCCTTCGATCGCCCGATGGTCTCCGGCCCTTTCACGGAAGTCCCTGTCCAAAAGTCTTCTGAGGCCTCTATAGAGTACATCATGTACCAGACTGCTCTTCCCGGAGCCGGAGACTCCGGTGACAGAGACGAAAACCCCCGTTGGAAACGAAACGTCGATTCTCTGCAGATTATTGTGCGATGCGCCCTTTACATTCAGCCAGCCTTTGGGAGGTCGTCTGACTTCTCCGATCACAGCGGTTTGCTCTCCCCGAAGATAGGGGCCCGTCAGATGTGTTGATTGCAATGCCTCCTCATAACTTCCGGAGAAGACGATATTGCCGCCGCCTTCACCGGCTCCGGGACCCATTTCGATGATTGAATCGGCAGCTGTCATGGTCTCTCTGTCGTGTTCGACGACGACGACTGTATTGCCCAGATCCCGGATGGCTTCAAGAGTTCGGACAAGTTTTTCCGTGTCCCGGGAGTGGAGTCCGATCGTGGGTTCATCAAGAACGTAAAGCACGCCGCTCAGTTTCGAGCCGATTTGAGTGGCCAGACGAATTCTCTGACTCTCTCCGCCGCTTAGGGTATCGGCACGGCGCAACAGAGAAAGATACCCTACTCCGACGTCGGAGAGGAAATCGAGGCGTTTTTTGATTTCAAGCAAGACTTGGTGCACGACATGTTCTTCGGCCGAGGTGAAGGAAATTGATTCCAGCGTTTGTCGGAGCGAGTCTACAGGCATCGAGATGAGGTCGCCGATACCGTACCCTCCGAGGCGAACGTATAAAGCCTCGGATCGGAGGCGGAGTCCTTTGCAGGATTGGCAAAGATCATCGGCACGGTACGTCTCCAGCTCTTCGATCACGCCTTCGGACTCTGTTTCTTTCCAGCGGGATTCAAGCCAGTTGAGCAGCCCTTCGTAACGTCCCATGTAGCTTTTTTCTTCTCCGTTCTCTCTGAATGTCAGCGGAATACGATCATCGGTCCCGTAGAGGATAAACGACCGGACATCTTCAGGGAGTTCTCCGTAGGGCGCCGAAAGATCCCAACCTTTGTGGAGTCCGAATTTCTCCAGCTTGGTGAGCATATAGTGTTTTTTTTTCCAAGGGAGAATGGCGCCGTCGGCAATCGTCCTTACGGGATCTATCGCCAATTCTTCGGCAAAATACTGATGACTCCCCAGCCCCGAACAATCGGGGCACGCTCCGTAAGGGGTGTTGAAAGAGAAGAGCCGCGGCTCTATCTCCGGGAAAGTCAGATCGCAGTCGGCGCAGGCAAACTTCTCAGTGAGTACTTTTTCGTTCCCCTCTTCGTCGAGGAGAAGGACGTATCCGTCGCTGAGGGAGAACGCGGTTTCAATGGCTTCGGCAATTCGTGAACGCCGGTCTTCACGAATGCGGAGACGGTCGATGACTGCCTCGATCGAGTGACGTTTGTTTTTGTCGAGAGAAATTTCTTCTTCAAGCCAAAGAACGGCGCCGTCGACACGGACACGCAGGAACCCTTTTTCCCGTGTCTGAGCGAAAAGATTTCGAAACTCGCCTTTTTTTCCTCGAACGAGCGGAGCGAGAATTTCCAAACGTTTTTCGGAGAAGTCGCGCAGGAGATAGTTGATAATCTCGTCAAGAGTATGTCGAAGAACCGGCTTCCCGCATGAAGGACAATACGGTCTTCCTACTCTCCCGAAAAGAAGTCTGAGGTAGTCGTATACTTCCGTGACCGTTCCTACAATGGAACGGGGATTGTGCGACGTTCCCTTTTGCTCGATGGATATCGCGGGAGAAAGCCCTGAAATATCATCGACGTCGGGTTTTTTTTGCACTCCCAGAAACTGTCTCGCGTACGCCGAAAGCGACTCGACATATCGCCGTTGCCCTTCCGCATAGAGTGTATCGAACGCAAGCGACGATTTTCCGGAACCGGACGGACCCGTGATGACGATCAGCTGTTCGCGGGGAAGGTCAACGTCTACGTTTTTTAGGTTGTGTTCTCGTGCTCCTTTTATGTGTATCCATTGCGACACGGTTCCATTCATTCCCTTCAAGCGATGCAAGGGCGTCCCGTATGCGGGCCGCCTTCTCGAAATCAAGCCGTTCCACGGCCTGCCACATCATCTTCTCCATTTCCTGTACCGAAAGCTCTTTGAATGTTTCTACCGCGGGCCTTTCTTTCCCTTGGGCTTGGCTCTCCAGAAGCTCTTCAGGAAGAAGATGTACGATCTCTTTTTGAATTGTGATAGGAGTAATATTGTTGTCTTCATTATACTTCATCTGTAGATTTCGCCTTCGGACTGTTTCATCCACAGATTTTCTGATACTCTCAGTGATTTCGTCCGCGTAGAGAATGACCTTTCCGCAGATATTTCGCGCCGCCCGCCCCATCATCTGTATCAGTGATCGGTAGGATCTGAGAAAGCCTTCTCTGTCCGCGTCGAGAATGGCGACAAGCGCAACTTCGGGAAGGTCCATTCCTTCCCGAAGGAGGTTGATGCCGACCAGAACGGAGATATCTCCGGTGCGGAGATCCCGAATGAGCTCCGCACGCTCGAAAGCGTTCAGCTCCGAATGAATGTACTTTACCTTCAGGCGAAGCTCCGCAAGGTATTCCGCGAGATCTTCGGAAGATTTTTTCGTCAGCGTAGTGACGAGCGCACGCTGTCCGTTCCCGACAATATCTCGGAGACGGGCTATGAGGTCGTCAACCTGACCTTTAGCAGGGAGAATTTCGACTTCGGGGTCAACCACACCCGTGGGGCGAATAATCTGCTCAACCATTTTTCCAGAAACTTTCATCTCATAATCGCCGGGAGTAGCGGTGACGAAGATAGCCTGGCGAATATGCCGTTCGAATTCGTTCCACTCCAGCGGCCTATTATCCAGACACGATGGAAGGCGAAATCCGTTTTCGACGAGCGTGAGCTTTCTGGCCCTGTCGCCGTTGAACATCCCCCGCACCTGAGGGAGCGTGATATGGGACTCGTCGACGATCAATAAAAAATCGTCGGGGAAGAAATCGATCATCGTCCCCGGGGGCTCGCCCGGATTTCTTCCATCAAGATAGCGCGAGTAGTTTTCTATTCCTGAGCAGTACCCTGTTTCACGGAGCATTTCGAGGTCGTAGAGCGTACGCATTCGAATTCGCTGAGCCTCAAGAAATTTCCCCTGTTTTTCAAACTCGGCGGCCTGAAGCTCCATCTCCGCCTGAATCGGTTCCACTGCATTCGATATGGCGTCACGGTCGGTGACGTAATGTTGCGCAGGAAATATAGAAGCCCTTTCCATGTTTTCAATCACCTTGCCCGAGACGGGGTCGAATTCATCTATTCGTTCGATCTCTTCGTCGAAGAAAGCGATCCGAAGTGCTCTCTCTCCGTATGCGGGAAAGATTTCGACGATATCGCCTCTGGCCCGGAATTTGCCCGGTTCGAGGACGAGATCGTTCCTGTCGTAGTAGTTCTCCAGCAGTTTTTCGAGGAAAGCGCGGCGTTCCCACTGTTCGCCGACTGCAAAAGGAAAGATGACGCTTTCATACGCCTCTTTCAAACCGAGGCCGTAGATACAGGAGACACTCGCCACTACGATGACATCGCGCCGTTCTATAAGCGCTTTTGTTGCGGCGAGGCGAAGTCGCTCGATTCTCTCGTTGACCGAGGCGTCCTTTTCTATATACGTGTCGGTGGAGGGGACATACGCCTCCGGCTGGTAGTAGTCGTAGTAACTGACGAAATAGTGCACCGCGTTACGGGGAAAGAACGACTTGAACTCGCTGTAAAGCTGGGCGGCCAGCGTCTTGTTGTGAGCAAGGACAAGAACAGGGCGCTGCGCGGAGGCAATGACGTTCGCAACGGTGAATGTCTTCCCGCTTCCCGTCACACCCATAAGCGTCTGGTACCGTAGGCCGCCGGCGATACCCTCGGCAAGCGTTTCTATCGCTTGAGGCTGGTCGCCGGAGGGCGCCCAATCGGAACGGAGTTCAAACTTCTTTTCGATGAACAACTGGAATCCACCCCCCAGTGGAAAGAAAAGAGGGATCCGGGGGAGCGATTCGCCCGTTCCCGGATCCTTCTGAAGACACGGTAACCGCCGTTTGTACGCTATACCGCCGCGTTGCTCTCGGTGTCGCTCTTCATGCTTTCGCCGGCAGGATTTTCTTCGGCGACGGTTTCTTGCATTTCAATACGTTTTTCTTCAGGAGCCGCAACGATTTCCTCTTCAGGATTCTCAAGACCAAGAAGCGCGTTGAGTTCCTTTCCCTCGATGATTTCTTTCTCGAGAAGGGTTTTGGCTATTTTCTCCATTTCTTCCGAGTTCTCGAGAAGGATGTTACGGACTTTCTCATAGCAGAAGTCTATGATTGCCTTGACTTCCTGGTCGATAGCATAGGCGATAGCGTCGCTGTAGTTCCGGTCTTCTCCGATATCTCTGCCGAGGAAAACCTCGTTGTGTTTGTGCCCGAGCTTTACGAGGCCGAGCTTTTCGCTCATGCCGAATTCCGTAACCATCTGGCGGGCGATCTGTGTCGCCCTTTCGAGGTCGTTGCTCGCGCCGGTGGTTACGTCGCCGAACTGGAGCTCTTCGGCGACTCTTCCGCCGAAAAGGACGCAGATCTTGTCGAGAAGCTCGTTTTTCGACATGAGGAACCGGTCCTCCTCGGGAAGCTGGAGCGTGTACCCTAACGCCATGTGCCCTCGGGGGATTATAGATATCTTATGCACCGGATCGCATGAGGGTATCCGTTTGGCAACAAGCGCATGCCCCGTTTCATGGTATGCGATTATAAGTTTCTCTTTATCGCTGACGAGACGGCTCTTTCTTTCAGGGCCCGCGATGACTCTGTCGATACCTTCTTCGAAGTCTTTCATTCGGATCTCTTTTTCACCCGTCCGCGCGGCTAGAAGCGCAGCTTCATTGACAAGGTTCGCCAGGTCGGCGCCGACGAAACCGGGTGTTCTCCGTGCGAGGACGGCAAGATCGACGTCGCCGGCAAGTTTTTTTTCACGAACATGTACGTCAAGAATTGCCTCCCGGCCTTTGACGTCGGGCCTGTCGACGACGATATGTCTGTCGAATCGGCCGGGGCGCAGCAGCGCCGGGTCAAGGATGTCGGGGCGGTTGGTCGCTGCGATCAGGATAATCCCCGTAGTTTCGTCAAAACCGTCCAACTCGACCAGAAGTTGATTGAGCGTCTGTTCGCGCTCATCGTGTCCTCCCCCGAGCCCCGCGCCCCTGTGCCGACCGACGGCATCCATCTCGTCGATAAAGATGATGCAGGGCTGATATTTCCTGGCTTGTTCAAAAAGATCCCGAACACGTGCGGCGCCGACACCGACGAACATCTCGACGAAGTCCGAGCCGCTCACGCTGAAGAAAGGGACGTCCGCCTCGCCTGCGCACGCTCTGGCAAGCAGCGTTTTTCCCGTGCCCGGAGGTCCAAGCAGCAGAACGCCTCGGGGCACTTTGGCTCCAAGGGCGGTGAAACGAGCGGGATCCCTCAGATAATACACGACTTCCGAAAGCTCTTCTTTCGACTCGTCGCATCCCGCGACATCCTTAAATGTGACTTTCGGGCGGTTGTCGATGAAAAGCTTCGCCTTGCTCTTGGCGAAGTTCATCACTTTGCCTCCTCCGCCCTGCATGTTGTAGAGAAAGAAAATCCACACGCCGATCAGCAGCAACGTCGGAAAGAGCGAAGAGAGCATATTTGCCCACCACGGAGTTCGTTGCGGGGGTTCAACCTCCACGGCGACGCCCTTTTGAGCGACATCCTTCGCCAAATCACCTATTCCGACAACATACGAGACGAACTCTTTCCCGTCGGAAAACCTGCCCTTGATGGAGTTTTCGCGTACTAGAACGTTCGAAACTCTTCCTGCCGCCACTTCGGAGAGAAACGTACTGTATCCTATCTCCTGGACTTGCTGAGGTCCTTGCGTCGGTGAGAGAAATACGTTGACAAGACTCACGACAAGTACGATGAGAATAAGGTACAAACCAAGATTTTTTACCAATCGGCCCAAATTATCGCCGCCTCCTGACTAAAGTAATATTGAGATGCTACTTCTGTTCGACTGTATAAATAGCGGGCAGATGGCGCCACCGACCGCCATAATCAAGACCGTACCCTACGACGAACTCGTCCGGTATGGGGAAACCCTTGTAATCGACATCCACATGAACCTTGCGACGCTCCTCCTTGTCGAGGAGAGCGCATACACGCACGCTCTTCGGCTGGCGCTCCTGCATCATTTTTACAAGATAGGACAGGGTAAGCCCGGTGTCGACGATATCCTCGACCAGCAGTACGTCTTTGTCTTTTATACTGCCGTCGAGATCCTTTACGATGCGTACAATACCGCTGGTCTTCGTGGAATCGCCGTAGGAAGAGACGGCCATGAAATCCAAAGTAATATGTACATCGGGAGGAACTACGCGAACCAAGTCGGAAAGGAAAATTACCGCACCTTTGAGGATACCTATGACTACCAGTTCTTTCCCCGCATAATCGCGTCCGATTTGCTCTCCTATCTCACGAACCCGGGCAGCCAATTCTTCCTCTGAAAGGAGGATAGTAGAAATTTGATACTCCATCGTCGATCAGTCACCTTTTCTTTCCGTCAATATTCTGCAGGGCTGTTGCGGAAAAGTGAAGAGCAGCTCCTTGCAGATTTTCCCCGCAACGGCTTTCTTGCCAGTAGGGAACCCACTGCATTTGCCGAGAACACAGCACCGGAAAGAGTGAAAGTGCCCATTCGGGAATCTCTCTCTTCCGGATTGTTTTTCCGCACATCGAAAGTGGAAAAACCTCTATGCTCTCGCTCTCTGGAAATACGGCTCCCATTGTACCGTAATTCCTTGCGGATGCCCATTCCCTCTTCCATGAAAAGCGCCAATTTCCCCATTCAAAGAAGCCGGACTGCTCTTTCAGAGCATACGAGGACGAGAAAGTTCCGGCGGACTGAACCAGTATATCAGGGTCAATCCATGCGACAAGGTCAAAACTGCAGAAAAGAGAGATCGCTTTCTGCCACTGAAAGCACCAGCGCGATGATTCATCCACAAGACGGCAGAGCGTATTCGTCCTGTCGCGTGAAAGGGTCCGAAGACCGAGCCTCGCTCCGACTCCTCTCAAGAATACTGCGCGAGTCTGTTCGTCGAGCGAGCGAAGCGCCTGCAATGAGCAAGCGTACGCGGTAAAAGGAACGTGTCTTCTCAGAAGGCTTGTGAGCGCAGCTTGAGTCTCCTCTTCGGTCTCCCGGAAATGCTTCATGTCCTCCGCAATACCAAGGATTCCTTCTTTTATCCTTGGATTGAATTCTTTTTGAAGAAATGGAATGAGACAATTCCGTACACGGTTGCGAGTGTATGTATTGTCTCTGTTTGAAAGATCCTCTCTCCATGGAATTCCTTGGTATTCGAGGACTTCCTTGAGAAACGCCTTCGAAAAAGCGAGGAGAGGCCTGACAAAAGAGTCTCTTTTTTCAGGAACTCCGACCAATCCGCGGGCTCCCGTTCCGCGAATCAGATTCATCAAAAAAGTTTCAGCCGAGTCATCTGAAGTATGTGCGACAGCGACTCCCCACGCTCCCGTTTTTTTCATGGTCTTTTCCAGAAATTCGTAACGGATGCGCCGCGCGCCGTCTTCAAGAGATTCTCCGCGCTGGAGGAGTTCGGGTACGGGATAGTCTGCGCATTCTATGGAAAGGGTAAAACGGGAAGCGATCTCCTCGACGAAATGTTGGTCCTTGTCCGAGCTTTCACCGCGGATGCCGTGATTGAGATGGGCGATAATACAGCGTCCGCGCCACAGAGTATGGAACATCCACAAGAGCGCCATGGAGTCGCTGCCGCCGGAAACCGCGAGAAGCATCGGCCGGTCGGTGTGCCACCACCCCTGCCTGACCCCGATATCATAAAAAACCTTTCGTAATCGCTCCTGAGAATGGGAAAAAGGGATGGCTTTGAATTGAGAAACCTTCTCTTTTGAAGTCATGGCGACCTCCTGAAAAGGAAAAAGGCGGAGAATTCTCCGCCTTTGCTTTTGACTTTGTGGTGGCGGTGACTGGAATCGAACCAGTGACACTGCGGGTATGAACCGCATGCTCTAGCCATCTGAGCTACACCGCCAAATTGGTTGCGGGGGCAGGATTCGAACCTGCGACCTTCGGGTTATGAGCCCGACGAGCTTCCTGACTGCTCCACCCCGCGATAACCTATTCTTGGTGGGAGTGACGGGACTCGAACCCGTAAGGGCCACTGCCCGGAGGATTTTAAGTCCGCTGCGTCTACCAGTTCCGCCACACTCCCGCAAGCGACAGGAGCGATTCTACACCAAGCTTCAGCCACTGTCAATAGACGACGCACGTATCAGACGTGAAAAAGAAAAAACATAAATTGCAAAAATTTACTCTAATCTGGCGGGTGAACGATATTTTCTGAAGAGCACATTCGTCCTGCCCTCCCCTACTGCAACGAGCGGTGGAACAGGCATTGCACCAAAATCGTCGATGGCGCGCCGTATAGAGACAGATGTGTTGACGCGCAGATCGACGATTTCGGGGGCGAGCTCGCGTTGCCTCCTGAGGCCCGTCATCAGGAGGATTCTGGGGCGGATGAGGTTTCGCTCGCGAGTTTCGAGTACGACCCCGCTTCGGCCATCCGAGAGTTCAACCACGGATCCCGGTGGATACAGACCAATCGAAGCGAGGAGCGCTCGGACGATGAAGTGGTCGAATCTTCCGAGTGTCGAGGCAATGAGCGACGAGATCGCCTGATCGCTCCTTTTTTTCCCTTCTCCCTTCTCGGCGAGTACATTGTGAAAGACGTTGGCGACTGCAATAATCCTGGCGCCGACAGGGATACTTTCTCCCGTGAGTCCATCGGGATAGCCGCTGCCATCCCAGACTTCATGATGGGAGCGAACGAAAGACAGGATATCCTGGCTTCGGATTCCGGCATCGCGAAGCAGCGCTTCGCCGAGAAGCGGGTGCGTTTGGGTGATTCTGTCGTTCCGGAGCATCTTAATAATATCCGCCGAGTACCCCGAAGTGAGGATGAACGCCTTTCCTATGTCGTGAAAAAGTCCACCGATAGTTACCGACCGGATGAATTCCGGCCATAGAGGGAAAAGTCGCGAGGCTATGTGCCCTGCTACCAGAGCAACGTTTACGCCGTGAAAAGCGGCGTCGAGTTTTCTTTCGGCGTCTTCGCCCAATGAGAGTGTAATTTGTGGAATACGGCGGATTTCGGAAGCAAGAGTGCCTCCTATGGAAAAGAGGGAGCGTACCCCTTCTTCCCGAAGTTCTCTGTTGCCGATGTTGGTAAAAATGGCCCCCATTTGGTGCGCGATGACCCTGGAAAGCAAGGGGTTCAGTCTGGCGATCGGCGGCGTGAAGGATGAAACAAGACGCTGGAACTCTTCTACGGTGACCGGCTCATGCTTTTTGACAGGAATTTTTTCGATCCTATGTTTTTGAAGCAGTTCGATTGCGTCCGGACGTGCGGAACGCAGTGAGCCGATGTCGAGACCGGAGGGGAGCAAAAGAACCCCCGTAGGAGAGAGAATATCTCCGGCTAGAATCCCTTCTTCTTCAAAAAGACGTTCGACGGCAATCATTTCGATGGAGTTCACTTTTTTCTCCTCCTTGATGCGCGGTGCGAGCCCGAAGTGGCAACGCGCACTTATCGTTGACATTGACGCGGTAGAATGCTAGACTGCCAAATAAATACATTGTAACATGTTAAAGTCCGAGTGCGTTTTGAAGAGAAAAGCTTCATTCGGATGTGTTGTGAAGCAAAAGGTACTGAGCGGGGCGCACCTGAAAAAAGAGAAAAAAGTTCTCTGCCTGTCCGGGTTCGAAGGTTCCCTATGTCGATTAAATTAAGAAGGAGGCGGTGAACCCAGTGCACCGTTTGCTCGACAAAAACGAAAATCCGTTCGACCTCCCTGAAGAAATAAAAACGCTCGTTCTGCAAAATTTCGAGCATGTGCTTTTTAATAGATATCCCGAACCTGAGTACACGGTTCTAAGAGAGAAACTCTCCCGGTATTGTGGTTTCCCCTCTGAATCCATAGTACCTGGAAACGGGGGCGACGAAATTCTCTGGATGCTTTTTTCCTGTTATGTCAAACCGGGAGAAACAGTACTTGTCTTTTCACCCACTTTTTCCGAGTATTATCGTCTTGCTGGTCTTTTCGGAGCCGATTTATGTACCGTTCGCGCAGACTTAGACTGCGCTGAACCCCGATTCGATCACACGCTGTTTTTGCAGAGAATAGCGGCGTTGCAACCATCGCTTGTCCTCGTGGATTCTCCGAATAACCCTACAGGCCAATCGCATCCT
>LVBO01000427.1 GCA_001604435.1 Synergistales bacterium Syner_01 | reverse complement strand
ATATCCGTCTGTACAGTCTCCAGTTCAAGTTTCCCCGCCTCTATTTTTGAAATATCAAGAATATTGCTTATTATATCTAAGAGTGCATATGCGGACACTTTCGCGTTGTTCACATAAGAAAGCTGTTCCTGGTCGAGGCCCGGGGCGCGCAACATATCCAAGAAACCGACGACTCCGTTGAGCGGCGTCCTGATCTCATGGCTCATATTCGCCAGGAACTCGCTTTTTGCCCTGTTCGCGTTCTCCGCTTCTTTTCTCAGGTCTTCCTCTCGCTCCTTCGCGGCGCGCAAACGGCATTCCGTCTCCTTTCGCATGCCGATCTCCTCGTTCAATCCACGGATGGTTTTCCGCAGCGCCTCCGCCATCCTGTTGAAAGATGCGGATAGCTCTCCCACCTCGACGATTTCACAGTCGACAGGAAGATCGGGCGGGGTTCCCCCCCTGGCGATCGCTCCTGCGGCGGCATTCAGGCGAAGAACCGGCTGCGCCATTCTTCGGGCAAGAAGCAGGGCCGCGCCGAAAGAGAGGAGCACGGCAAAGAGGATAACCAGCGTGGTCGTCCGGTTGTTTTCATCTATCCGGCCCATGAACTCCCCTTCCGGCGCCGTTACGGCGATGATCCAGTCGAGTTCTCCCGGGCCGTGCAGCGATTCGGTTCGAAGAAAACACCGTTCGCCGTCGGTTTCAAAAGCAATCTCTCCGTCTTCCAGAGCGCAGTTCGATGCAAGTGCGCCGGCCAGAGAGCGCGCCGCTCCCCCGATTTCCGAATGCACGCTGTCGACGGCAGGCAAACGCCGGGCTCCTCCTTCTTCGTACAAGACGAACGGACGTTCCCCTCTCGAAGAGGCAACCAGGAGTCCCGAGCGCTCCATGATGAACGCGGTTCCCTTCCCAAGAGGGAGCGCCTGCAAAAACGCGGAAAGCTGCGAAAGGGAGAGATCCACCGCCGCAACGCCGAGCAAGTCCCCATATGCGTCGTACACGGGGCGGCTGGCGGTGATGGCCATATCCTGGCCCGTAAAGAGAACATACACGTCGCTCCAGACGCCTCCGCCGCTTTTTCGAGCGCGGATATACCACTCTCTCGTCCGCGCGTCGAAATTCGGAACTTCAGCCAATAGTTCGGTTCGGGCGCCGTCCTTGTCTATCGAGTACTTCCGGAAGACGCCCGCACGTCCACCGGCCGTTTCGATAACGTAGCGGGAGTCGAAGGGGGCTTCCCTGCCGCTGTTGACCAAACCTCCCGACGTATTGCCGAAGTGGATGCTGGAAACCGAGGAGAAAACGTCTATCTGCTTCCGGAAATGAAGTTCGAGCGCGCGCTCGTCGAGGGCGTTCAGCATCCCTGCGCTCAATGCGTCCGCATTCAGGCGGTTGATGACATGCGGTATGTGGAGAAAATCGCGCACATGCCCGCCGATATGCGTCGCCATATCGCCTCGCAATCGAACGGCAATAGCATGCACCGCCTCCCGTCCGCTCCTCTGGGAAAGGTACCCGGCCACGCCCGCTGAAAGGAGGACAAAAAACGTGAAAGAAAGAGCAAGAGCCGCCTGCATCGAAAGAGCGCCCGTTCTTTTTCTCATTCTCTTCAAGCTCTACCAACCCTTACCTGAAACGCCGTGAGTTCGGAATCATTATAAAACAAGAGGCGCCGGAGAACCAGCCGCACCCGATTTTCTTCCGAATTTTCATACAGAAAGTACGCCGAAGGCCTACGGAAAAAGAAAGGAGGCCGTATTCTCTACGGCCTCCCTCTTCTTCGTTGGTTTCAAGGTCCTATTTCAATCGCTCCTCCGGTCGTCTCTTCAGGTTTTTCCGGAGATACTGGCTGTAGAGAACCGCTACCGGGTTGTGCCCGAGCACACGGTCCTTGACGACGAAGGTCGTTACGGGCGCCTCGGAGTGACGATAAAACAGGCTGTCGTGCCCCACGCAGAGACCGAGCACGATGTTGAACTGACTTCCCGCTTCATTGAGGCGGCGCGCCTGTTCAACGGGATTGCACGACACTTCTCCTAACCAGGGGCGAAGCGCCGCGTCAACGTCCGCCTTCTTCATCGAGGACACTTTGCAGCATGCGGAGAAAACTTCGAATTCCTCCGAAAGGATCTTCCCCAAGAGAGCCGCTTCTTCCTTGAATCCGATGCAGAAAGCGATGCCGAGACGCGCATACCCCATCCGGCGGGCGAACTCCATTATCTCCTCCAGCCTGTTGAGGGTGCAGTAGTAGAGCGCTTCAACATCGGAAGCCGTCTTGAGAAGCCGAAGGTCTTCTTCATTTCCCCGATAGAGCTCCAGGCTGTCGAAATCGGTGCACGGCTCCCCCGTAGCGCAGCTCTTCGTCTCGCAGAGATGACATTTCATTTTCGTCTCTCCCGCCCGGCAACAACAGCCCTCATCGTCATATCGGCGGCCGCTCCGCGCGTGAGCAGGGAATCGGGCATAAAGACGCCGGAGGCCCCCACGCGATCCAGGACGCCCTTCTCCGAAAGGAAGTGAATCGGGCCCGCGAGCCGCGAGGTCGATACAATGTCGCTGAAGCGGGAAATAAACTCTTCGGGAGTTGCCCTGTACCCTAAAATCCTCGCCAAGGCGTCGGCGTAATCTCCCCTTGAGATAAACGACGAAAGCCCGAAGGTCGGAAGAGCGTACAGCAACGCGTCCTTCTCTTCACCGAACGATTTCTGGAGCAACGTTTCCGCCTCCGCTCCGGTCAATGGGGCGTCTACGCCGAACACGCCCTTGTCGAGTCCGAATAAACGGGCCAGCACAACCCGGTTGTTGTAGATATCGTCTATTTTCGCGGAAGGGGACGAAGGCAGGTCAAGGGGTGTAAACCATCCGTAGAGGTTGGACATCTGGACGCCCGGCCAAAAGAGATGGTTTCGCGGCACATCGTGGTACTCGCAGAGAGAGAGCGCGCTTCCCGCCTCCAATAGGTGCAGCTGCACCAACCTCGGGTCGAGAGCCCTCGCCGATTTTCCCTCTCTGACGGAGAGCGCCGCTATCGTTCCCGCTGCCTGTCCCGTGAGCATCGATATGGGCTGAAGACGGAGCGCGCCGCTGACAAGACGGGACATGGAGAGGTTCTTTTCCGCGACGAGCAATCCGTCCACTTCGACCGGGATGAAACTGCCGAAGGGAACCTGGAAAGGCCCCTGAGGCATATCGGTCCGGATCGACGCCGAGCTCTCGCCGAACTCGGTTTCGAGGTCCGCGTCGGTATCCCCCGCATGCAGGTCGAGTATATACCCGCCGATCGCCATGGACGTCGCAATCTCTCTTCCTCCGCGCCCGTCGCGGTAGCTCTCGGAGTTATACCGTACCGTCTTCGAATTCGGCGTTTCAATGCCGACAAGACGGCGGCTCTCTCGCACATACGGCAGCGGAGGGAAGCGTCTGACAATCTCGGCGTACTCGTTCGGCACGATCCCAAGCGTCTTCGTCACGGGAACCTCGGAATAGAACTCGTCGTCCGCCACGGACCACGGTTCGCGCAGCTCGTGCTGGACGTAGTAGATAAAGTTCAACGTCTTCAACAGAGCCCGGGCGTTCACATCCCTGCGGAACTCCGGATCTTCGAGATACGCCACCGGCAGGCCGCCCTTCCCTTCCCACTGTTCGGCGCCGGGGAAGTCGTTCCCCCAGTTGATGCCTGTTTTGGTGATCTTTGCCCATCCGTCAGCACTCGCCGCAGTGTAATCCAGGGGATTCGACGAATCGGGCAGCCCTCTGTAGGCATTGTGCGTGGGAAAGTCGACCGGCATTCTGAGCGGATACTTCCTGAAGGAGTTTCCTCCTTCCACCACAATTTTCCGAAAACCGTCGAGATATTTCACGTATCCCGGGGGGGGCGTCGTTATTCTGAGATTCTGCGGAATTCCGTCGGGGTACTTTTTTATCACCGCCACCCAGGTGATGTCCTGAATTCTGGAGTTGGAGTCGATGATGGGGCTCTTCGAATTCCCCGCCCTGTAGAGCGCGTTCGCCATGGGAAGAATGTCGCCATACTCGGTAGCGTCGATCAATACCGAACACGCGATATTCGTTTTACGCCCGTCCAGGTCCGCGGTCACCCCCTGTATTTTCGGGCCGCGCCGGTGAACGGCGGTCACGCGCGAACGAAAATACACATCCAGCAGTCCCGCTCCCTCGCGAGAGGCTCTTTGACCGGCCTGCTCGACCATCGACAGCAGGACATCCTTGCCGACGGAGGGCTCGAAGGCGATGGTGTTGCCGTCCCAGTAGCATGTCGATACGGATTTTTCCTTCTTGAAATAGTGGTAGCGCACATTTTCGCTGAATTCGCCGTAGATGCCGGTTTTGTTGCCGCTGAGATCGTCCATTGTGGAAACGGCGGCGGCGGTCATCTGGCCGCCGAGCCAATCGGTCTCCTCCAGCAGAGCGACGCGGACGCCGAGGCGTGCGGCCGAGATAGCGGCGCTCGTTCCTCCCGCCCCGCCACCCGCTATAACAACGTCGTACTCCATGGTATCCCGCTCGGCGAAAAGAGGCGTTTCGTGCAGAGACAGGAGAAGCGCTGCCGCCAACAGAAGCAACCCCATCCGCCGTAAACGGTGTGGTAAAAAGGAATGAACGCGTAGGCATTTTTTCGGATTCATCGTCGATTCTCCTCGTATAAAATTGGTATGTTCGAAAAGTATTATACAACTCTTCTTCCTATGCAACCCCCGAAGGAGTACGGTACAATATTCGTCGTCGCGAAGGAGGGGTTCGATGATTTTCACTGTACGTTTTTACGGCGTCCTCGCAATGGTTCTCGGCGTTCAGTCCGGAGCGCCGGTCTCTTTGGAACTGATCGAGGGGAGCGAGTACGGCTCCGTCCTCGACGCCATCCATAAAAAATACGGCGATCGCTTCCCCCCGGCCATGTGGGACGGGGAAAAGGGGATGTTTTCATCGGGAGTGCTCGCATTCGGCGACGAGGGCCGTTTTTTACCGCGCACCCGTTCCGTCTCTCTGCCGAAGTGCGGCGAGATTCGCTTTCACCTCCCCCTGTCCGGAGGTTAGTCGGCTCGGTGGACGATACGCCCTCCGACCATCGTGAGGTCTACGCGCGCCTCTTTTATCTCATCTTCCGGAATGGAGAAAATATCTCTGTCGAGGACAACGACATCGGCAAGCATCCCTTCGGCAAGAGTACCTTTGCGGTGCTCCTCGAACGAGGCGTACGCGCCCCCTCGAGTGTACAGATCGACCGCCTCGGCGACGGTGAACTTCTGCGACGGATTCCATCCGCCTTGAGGCAGACTGTTCTCGTCTTTTCGCGTGACTGCGGTATAGATACCCCACAGAGGGTCGAATTTCTCGACGGGCGAGTCCGAACCGCCCGAGAGAAAAACGCCAAGCTCCTTCATCGTTTTCCACGCATAGCCTGCGAGCGCCCGCTCCTCGCCGATACGTTTCAACGCCATCGGACGATCGGAGGGGACGAACGGAGGCTGGATGGCGGCTCCGACTCCTAGCCGGGCCATGCGTCGGTACTGCTCCATATCCCCCATCTGGCAATGCACGATATAATGACGCGCGTCGCGGGGTTTTATCAGAAGCGCCCGCTCCATAGCGTCAAGGCACATATTGAGCGCGCCGTCGCCGATAGCGTGCGTCGCCACCTGCATACCGGCCCGATGCGCAGTCAGAACAAGGTCGTTCAGTTCATCGTGCCCGTAGATGGGGACGCCGAAAACTCCCGGGGCGTCCGAGTACTCTTTCCGCAGCAGCGCGGTTCTCCCTCCCATCGAGCCGTCCGTAAGAACCTTCAGCGGACCGATATGAAAAAACGGCATGCCGTCGCCCGTCCGCCAGCCCGTGGAAAGAAAATGCTCGAGCGCCGGGCGGTTCCGGAGCAGCAGTTGCTCGGTAATCCGCACCGGCATGGCATCCTCTTCGCAAAGAGAGAGATAGAGATCGATAATCTTCTGAAAATCGCCGCCGACGCTGCCCAGATCGTCCGAATGAATCGAGGTAAGCCCGACTTTCGAAGTCTCTTCTCCCGCGCGCACCACAAGTTTCCGCAACTTATCTGACCCCGGGAGAGGCAGTTTCGAGCCCGCCCACTCAACGACCGACTCGCGGATGACGCCCGTAGGTTCGCCTGCGTCGTCGAGATCCACGACGCCTCCGGCGAACCTGCTCTCGGCCGTAAGCTCAAGAAGCTTTATCGCACGGGAGTTGAGCACGACGACATGGCCGCAAACTCTGGCGAGCATGGCGGGGTTCTCCGGCGTCAGGTCGTCCAGATCGTCCTTCGTCGGAATCTTGCCGTCGTCGAAAAGTTCATGGTTCCAGCCGCGTCCGATGACCCATTCGCCGGGTTCGGGCCTTTTTTCGTCGAGAAACGACCGCAGCCGTGAACGCATTTCATTCACGGAACAACAGCCAAGAAAGTCGATTCGCTCGAGAGAGAGCGCGTACGCCAGAAAGTGCATGTGCCCGTCGATGAAACCGGGGAGGGCGAGCCTTCCGGCAAGATCAATCTTTTCGGCATCCTGTATCGCGCACACTTCTTCCGAGCTTCCGAGACGGACTATATTCTGTCCTTCTATCGCCATTCCTTCAACGATCCCTCCCGGAACCGCGATCTTCCCGTTGTAGAACACGCTTTTCCTCACTCTTTTTCCTCCTCCGCAACAATTTGGAAGCTCTCGGCCAGCTGTTGAATCTCATCCGGGAAAAGCGCCTCCGACGCGGGAAAGGAGCAAGCCTCAAGGTCGCCGTTTTCAAAGAGCTCTCGTCTTTGTTCGGCGGAGACGCTTTCAACGCTTCCTCCCGCTTCGGAATAGAGAACGGCGAGCTTTCGCCCTGCCGTGTCGCCCCACTCGACAAGATATCGGCCGTTACCATCTTCATCCTCGGAATAACCTGAAATCCGCATTCGGATCGACCTCCATATCCCTTTGGCTCCATTATACCCTTCTTCTTTTCTTCGGCTATAATCGTGTGAAACATTTGCGAGAGGAGCGGTACGATGGAACAACTTCCACGGTCGAAAGGATGCTTCGTCTGCGGAAATTCGGACGACAACCCCAGGAGCCTCGGTTTGTCCATATTCTGGAACGACGAAGAGCGGAGAACGGAAATTCCGATCCTCCCGAACAGTACGTGGTGCGGCTATGAAGGCGTCGTCCACGGGGGAATCATCGCCTCCGTCTTCGACGACGCAATGGCCTGGGCGATTCGCAGGGAGAGCGGTTCATGGGCCGTTACCGGAGAGATATCGGTCCGCTACCTCCGCCCCGTCCTTGCGGGCACACGCTATGTCGTCGAAGGCCGGGTGGAAAAATCGTCAGGACGACGAATTTCAACCGTCGCCGTCATGAAGGAGGAAAACGGGAAAAAAGTAGCGGAGGCCAACGCCCTCTTCGTGAGAATACGGGAGAAGGCCATTTCCGAGGGAGAAGAGCAAATGGAGTGAATGTTCATCGTGGTTGCGCCGCTTGCGTCATTAAAACCGCGATATGATATACTGTCT
>LVBO01000426.1 GCA_001604435.1 Synergistales bacterium Syner_01 | reverse complement strand
CTCTCTCCTGTGATCGAGACGGGATACCCGTTCAGCGAAGCGATCTCGAAAGAACCACCGCCGACAGACCTGCTGTGAAGCGTGATTTTTTCTCCATTCTCTCCGGAAAGAATGAGCAGCGAGCTGTTGGGATGGTCGGCCTCGGGAAAAGGGTGCAGTTCAAAAAGCACGTCAAGCCCGTGAAGAGGCGCACGTTCCAGCATGTCCTCGAAATCGGGATCCGTGAGCGGTATTCCGAGAAGTCCTGCTATGAATGCGCGATCGCTCCCTTGATCGTGATAACAGACGGCCAGGGAGCTTGACGGGTGGAAATAAAAACGTGCGGTAACGGGGGGGACGCCGAGGAGGTCGCGCGCCATTCTTCCGATTCGCCATGGGCCTGCCGTGTGAGAACTCGAAGGCCCCCGCATAACGGGGCCGACGACATGATTCAGTATGCTCACCCGCTTCAACAGCTTCACCTCCAAAAAGTCGTTTTCACGAAGAGTATAGCATTCGGAGCGGCCGCTTTTGGAGGTGCGCTCATCGAGGCCGCATGAAAAGTTTTTTGGGGTACGCAGGAATAACGAACAAAGAAAAGCATTTTTGTGATAGATTACTCTCACGAGGTGATAACCATGAAGATGTGCAAGATACTCATGATTGTAGTCGTTATACTGGGGTGTGCTTCGGTAAGCGTCGGGGCTGAAAACGAAGACGATTCCATATTTG
The DNA here is from genome assembly GCA_001604435.1 of Synergistales bacterium Syner_01. Lineage (GTDB taxonomy): Bacteria > Synergistota > Synergistia > Synergistales > Aminobacteriaceae > JAAYLU01. Next base: position 3,497 of record LVBO01000426.1, on the reverse strand, counting down.
CCAAAATGTGGAGTAAGGCCATGCCGAAGCTCGAACAGGCTCTCGAGCTCTTCGAGCGGGGGGAAACTCTGCCGGAATCAAAGATCTTCGGCGCCGACAAACAGTCCAATAATGCGAAGTATGAGAAGTTGCTCAATGAGGTCTTCGACATCCTCCTCGACTCCGAATTTCATGCGTCCCGCGGGGAGTACCGTTCCCTGGAAGGGCGTATAGACAAATCGGAGCAGAAGATTGCGGAGTTGCGAAAGGAACGCATCGGCGCTCCTGAGAAGAGCTGGATTCCCTTCAGGCAGACACGATCGAAAATCGACAAGGAAGTTGACGAGCTCAAAGAGGACATTGCTCGCTTCAGGAAAGAAAAAGAGGCGATACGTTCTTCGATGGTGGCTGCCTTAAGCGCCATGGGAGTGAGTGTCGACGGCGCGCGGCTCGATATTCTTCTTGCAAGCGTGAGCGGCGACGATGTGATCGCCCTTCTGCTTGCCGCGGACAGTATTAAGAAGATCAATCTCCAGATAGTCGAGCTGCTTCGCAAGGGGGAAGGGAGTATCCACATGGCCAGAAAGTATACCGGCATTCATATGGTCCTTGTGGATATCTATCTTCATGCGCACCATGACGTTCTTGAGAAGATCGCCTCCGAGTACTCGCCGCGGCTTGACGCGATCACAAACTCCGCACAGATCTTAAAAAAGCAGGCGGAGCAAATGCTGGCAGGAACTCCCGGGGGCGACGGGCAACGCCAGGTGCTGGAGACGAATGTGAAGGCCAACGAGCGGACGGTGCAGACAGCCTCGCTTTACAGGGAGTACCTTCGAACGCAGCAGAATAAGCTTCGCATCTCGGCCGAGAAGCTGAAAAATGATCTTTCAGTCGCACGGAATACGTACCAGACTGTAAAAACGGGAGGCGACCTGATTTCGCTGATAAACATATCGTTGCGGACGCTTGAAGGCGTCTTCGGTTTTGCGCTTCCCGATCTTTCCACCGTGTACGACCAGGAAGTGCTCAAGGAGTTTGAACGTATTACGGGGCAGATACGCAAGGGAAGTTGAGCGCAAGTCGCTGTTTCCGGGAGGTAACAGCATTCGGAAGCGGCGTTTGATTTTCGGCCGTATGCCTCGCGAGTGTATTTCACTCCCTTGATTCTCGACAGTTCACAGGACGATTTGTCCTTGTTTTTTCTTGAAAGATGATATAATGCTTCGAACAAAGGTAGGCAGAGTAGGTTTTCCCGCGTGAAGTGCCCTGGGATGGGACGTTGCCCCGGGACGAAAAATCATTCGTGATTTGCGGTGGGGAAGTCGCGTTCGCTGTCACATCAATTGGTTCGCACCTCTTTTGATGTGGCGGTTGTGCCGGTATGTCATAAGGAGGTTTTTCATGAAACAGTCTCGGTATGCTCTCCGCGATATGGTTGTCCTTTCCCTTTTGATCGGTTTAAGTGTTGTGCTGACTCGTATTGCGAGCATTCGCATTCCCATCGGGGGCGTCGAATCGCTCAGAATCGGTTTTGGCGCTGTACCGGTGATCTTTGCGGGCCTCTTCTTCGGTCCGCGTGCCGGCGCCGTCGTCGGCGCGCTCGGCGATGTCGTCGGATTCATCATGAGTCCTGCGGGGGGCGCTTTCATGCCCCACTTCACGTTGACGGCTGCGCTCACTGGCACTATCCCTCCCCTTGTTCTCAGGCTCTTCCGACAGCGGGAACACGTTGCGGAGCATTCGTTCATCGAACTGCTGGTCGCCATTGCGACCGGACAGCTGATCACCTCGGTGCTTATGGTCCCGTATTTTCTGAATATGCTCTTCGGCGTTCCGTTCACCGCAACGCTGATCGTACGCCTCCAGACGCAGCTACTCCAGATTCCGCTCTTCGTCATGTGCATCAAGCTGCTCGCGCGCCGACTCTCGTTCATCGTCGTCGGGTAACCAGAGATAAGAAAAGGCGCTCTTCTGAAACGTCCCGAGAAGAGCGTCTTTTTTTGATCGCGTTTTTTCATCGGTTCCTCAATGCGACGTCGTCGATCGGAGGAGGAGGGGTGAAAGCATGTTGAAAGTGCGCAGCATCTTTTACTGTTTGGAGTATGCCGGCGCTCCGCCGGCGCTGCTAATTCGAAGAAGTTTGATCCTCTTTTTTGCAGTGTTTTGTTTCGCGGCCTTCCCGGTGTCTGCATCAGCAAGGCCCGTTTCTCCTCGGGCTGACGGGCGTAACGCGGAAACCGCGCCCTTCTCCTCGATTCGAGAGGCCTACCGTCAGAAGGCGTTCGATCTCTGGAAGCGGGCTGCCGACTTGCAGATCGACGGACGGTACGAAGAAGCGCTTGAGAAGTATCGCGAAGGGCTTGGATACCATGAAGATCACCGTGTAAGGGAGCACGTCTGGAAACTTGAGGAGACGCTTGCGGCGAGAAGAAGCAGAGAGAACGCGAGAGAGAAGGCCGCGCGCAGGGAGGCGGCGGAACTCTGGAAGGAGGCCGCCGCGCTTCAGCGGGCGGGATGGTTCGAGGATGCGCTGCGAAAGTACAAGGAGGGACTGAAATTATCCGACGACCCGCGTGTACGCGAGCATGTAAGAAAGCTTGAAGTGTATATCGAACACCTCAGGCATCGCGGACTGCTTCCGCTTCTGATTCTCGGGCGGGAACACAACGAAGAGAAACTGTCGAAACGCCCTCGCGAGGGCGTTTTTTTGTCCATTTGGTACGGTGAAAAAAGTAAAAAGTGGCAGTTGTGAGAGGGCCACTCGCGGTGTAGTGTAGTGCGCGTAGATTTGGGAAAGGAGGGAGCGCATGCTCCTTTTTGAGCTGGATCAAAGCGCGCCGCAGTCAAAGAGCAAGCAGATCGTAGACCGACTCATTGAGATGATGAAAGGCGCGGCGTTGAACCCCGGGGACAGACTCCCCTCCACGAGAAAGCTGGCGGAGCTGCTTCGTGTGCACCGTACTACGGTCGCTTTGGCCTATCAGACGCTCTGGTCGCTCGGGTATGTCGAGCTCCGGAGGGGAACGCCTCCGGTGGTTCGTTGCCGCGTTCCGATTATGGAGCCGGGCGATAGAGAATCCATGAGCGCGATCGACTGGTCGTGTGTCGCTTCCCCCGCCTCGGAGGGGGTTTACCGTCTTTTTCTTACACGGAATGCCCCCCGTGACAACACTCTCGACCGGAAACGTCTCTCCTTCGAGTTCATCAAGATGGACCCGCGCCTTTTTCCCGCCGGCCGCTTTCGTGCATCTCTGGGAAGAGCCTTCAGGGACGAGGGGCTTTCTCTTCTTGGCTACGGCGATGCACAGGGGTATGAACCTCTTCGGGAGGCGATCGCCGTTCGGATGCGTACGCACGGCATCTCCGTGACACGTGAGGAAATCTTGATTACGAACGGGGCGCAGCATGCGCTTGACCTTGTGCTCCGAATGATCGCTCGACCGGGAATAACGGTCGCGGTGGAGTCTCCCTGCTATGCCGACATTCTTCCGCTCCTGAAACAGTATGGGATGGAC
>LVBO01000425.1 GCA_001604435.1 Synergistales bacterium Syner_01 | reverse complement strand
GGCGAAAGAGGTCTTCCTTGCAAATGTCAGCCATGAAGTGCGTACGCCGCTCAACGCTATTATCGGCATGACGACCCTGTTGGAGAAAACGCTTCTGGACACGCGCCAAAGGGAGCTCCTCGGCGTTCTGAAAGATGAATCGGGGGCTCTTCTTCGGCTGATCAACGACCTTTTGGATTTTTCAAAGATGGAGGCGGGAAAACTTGTCTTCGAAGATGCTCCCTTCGACCTGTACGAGCTTTGGAACAGCGTCCGCGACAGCTTTTTCCCTCGCGCCGTCGCAAAAAAAATTTCCTTTTCAATGATCCTCGACGAATCGGCGCCCCGAATTGTTTCCGGAGACGCCTTCAGGATACGCCAGGTCCTCGGGAATCTCCTCGGAAACGCCGTGAAGTTTACTCCGGCCGGTTCCGTTCAAGTCGCCGGGAAATTTCTGGAACGCCGGGGAGAATCCTTTCTTTTCGAGGTCAAGGTGTATGATACGGGGATAGGCATTTCATCGAGAAAAATTGACGGGCTTTTTCAGCCTTTTGTCCAGGGCGATGTTTCCATGACCCGAAAGTACGGTGGAACAGGGCTCGGTTTGGCCATTTCAAAACGCATCGTCGACGGCATGGGAGGACGGATAACATTTGAGAGCCGGGAGGGAGAAGGCTCGCTTTTTTCTTTCATCATTCCCATGCGCGAGGTCCAAGTTCCCGAAGAGCCGCTGCCGCACTCTTTTCTTGAGAAAGAAGCACGAGGAGATCCGGATGCGACTGCTTCCATACTCGTTGTGGAGGATAACCCGACCAACAGGACCGTCACCGTCGCGCTGCTGAATCTTCTCGGACTGCACAATGTCGATACGGCGGAGAATGGTGAAGAAGCCATTGAAAAGCTTGCTGCGAAGCGCTACGATTTAGTCTTCATGGATATACAGATGCCATTGCTCGACGGGCTTCAGGCGCTTGCTCTCATTCGGGATCCTACTTCAAAAGTTGCGGATCACGATGTTCCTGTGGTTGCGATGACGGCAAATGCTCTTCCGGGGGAGAGAGAGCGGTATATCGAGGCGGGGATGTCCGACTACATATCCAAACCGATTCTTGCCGCGGAACTGCGAAGAATCGTCCGGCGCTTTCTTTCGGGAGATTTTCCGGGCGCTCCCGCTTCCGAGCTTTTCGCACCCTCTGCGATCGGTGCGCACAGAGCTACCCCGTCGGAGGTTCCCCCTTTTCGGCCTGCGGTTCTGCTGGAGAGAATGGGAGGAGACCGCGATCTCTGTAGGCAGACGATCACTCTTTTCATCGAAGACTCGGCGAAAATACTGGAAAAAATCCGCGAAGTTATAGCTTCCGGCGATGCCGAGGAATCGCGTAGGATGATTCACGCGCTTCGGGGCGCCTCGGCGAATGTCGAAGCCTTTGCTTTGGCGCAGGTGGCCGATAAAGCGGAATACTCCGCTGCACGAGGCGATCTTGAAGAAGCGGGGCTGGCTCTTCCACAATTTGAGAGAGCCAGAAAGGAGTTTATACAAGCTTTTTTTGAATTCGAGACATCCATTTCCGAGGAAACGTAAAGACGCCCTGAAATAGGGAGGATAAGGAAAAAGGAGAGATTCTGATGAAAATACTGGTCGCCGAGGACGATGCAACATCGCTCTTCATGCTTCAGTCGCTGCTCATGAAATGGGAATATGACGTCATCGCGGCCTCGGACGGTCAGGAAGCGCTGAGCGTGCTGACAGGAGAAGATCCCCCGCTGCTGGCGATACTCGACTGGATGCTTCCTGGTGAAAGCGGACCCGAAATCTGCAGGAAGCTCGCCTCCAGGGGACTTCTGAAGGAAGACGGCGGTAGGCGCGAAGAGATGATGAAACCTTATCAATACGTTATTATCCTCACCGTCAAGGGAGAAAAGGAAAATGTAGTTGCCGGTTTGGAAGCGGGAGCCGACGACTACATTACGAAACCATTCGACGCGCATGAATTAAAGATGCGCCTCATGGTGGGCAGGCGAATTCTTGATCTTCAAGAGAAACTTCGCAACGCCGCTCTTTACGATGCGCTGACAGGACTGCTCAACAGAAGAGCCGTCATAGAGCGCCTTGAACAAGAGCTGTGCCGGGCATCCAGGAACGAGCTCCCGCTGAGCGTGGCGCTTTTGGACATCGATCACTTCAAAGAGGTCAACGACACTTACGGACATGCTTCCGGCGATGCGGTTCTGGTGGAAAGCGCGCGCCGAATCAAAGCTTCGGTGCGTCCATATGATATTGTAGGGAGGTACGGCGGGGAAGAATTTCTCATGGTCTTTCCGGGCGCGAAGGGAGGTGCGCTCGACGCTCTCTGCGAGAGAGTGCGGAATATTTTCCAGGCGGCTCCATTCTATTCGGCGGAGCATGAAGGAGAACGATCGAAAATGGATGTCACCGCGAGTATCGGCATCTGTGAAAACAATAAAGAGTTTGATACTGTTGATTCTATTCTGGCTGAAGCCGACAGGGCAATGTACAGAGCAAAGAAGAAAGGACGGAATTTGGTGAGCCGTTGACTTCCTGTCCGTAATTCTACCGGAGCGGCAGAAAGCTCTCTCGCGTAGAATGGCCGGGATATTCGCCGAAAGATATTGAAAGGAGTGTTTTCGGTGTCCCGACGATTGTTTCGTCTTCTCGTGGTTTTTGTGTTCTCCGCGCTGCTCTTTATTGTCCCTTCGAGCGGGTATAGTCAATCGATGGGCGAACTCTTTCAACGCCGGGACTGGAAGGGAATCGACTCTCTGCTTGTCTCGGGAACCGCCCTCTCGCCCGTGGATCTGTCCCTTGCCGCGAATGCGCTCTGGTTTCAGAATAGATGGGGCGAATCTCTCGTTTTGCTCCAAAAGAGCGCTTCTTCCTGGCCTGCCGAGGTAAAGCCCTACGGGGATTTTATGATTGCTCTTGCCCTGGAACGAATCGGACAAAAAGATGAAGCCCGGAAAAGAGCGCTGGCCCTTTTGCAAAAAACCCCTGCGGATCTTGGATACTACGTGGCGTACGCTCTTTTCCGCCTGACGGATGAGAAAGACCACGACGGAAGGAAGAAATACCTCCAGCGGATGTACAGTCTTTCGGAGACCAATGCGCAGCGAACGACGGCATTGACCAACTTATTGAATCTTCCAGGTGACAAGACCGCCTATGCGCTGAACCTGACGAATATTTCGCCCAGAAACAGCGCCGCTTTGAGAGTGCTCGAGTCCCTTCCCAAACCGTGGACTCCCGATGTCAATATGGCCGTCGGATACGCCGCGTACCTCCGGGGGCAGTACGACAAGGCAATACCCCTCTTCCGGGCCATACCGATGGATTCGCTGCACGGCAGAAAGTCACGGTACTACCGTGCGTTTTCACTGTATAACCAGAAGAAGTACACCGGCGCTCTTGAGGCGTGGGGATACCTCGCGAAAACGGGGACGAGCTATGCCGAATCTTCTATACGGAGGATTTCCATCCTCGCCGGGCGGGCGGAGAGAGAGAATGCGCTCCGCGTGCTTCGCGAAGTTGCCGCATCCAGAGATGGCGCCATACAGGCCCGTGCTTATTATTCGCTCTCCACCCATCTCTCCGGGAAGGAGAAGCTAGATGCGGAGGATAAGGTCATCAACCTCGCTCCCAACTCGCTCTTCACGACGCAGATACTCTGGAGAAGAGGGTGGAGTCAGTGGTCTTCCGGAGATGTGCGCGGAGCGATCGCGGATTGGGAGAAAAGCCTTGTCCCCGAGATGAACAGAAGCTGGCGTCCGCGGGTGCTCTACTGGGTCGCCAAGGGGTACGGACGTTTGAATCAGCAGGCGAAAAGAGACGCGCTAGTAAAGACGCTCCTCAAAGATCATCCTCTCTCCATATACTCCTTCCTGAGCGGCGGAGAGAAACTCGACATACAGGCCGGAGATCCTCCCGAGCTGGCGTCCCGTCAGCCTTCCGAACTTGAAAAGTGGGGTTTTGTCTCACATGCGAGGCGGGTGCTTCTGGCGAAAGGCGACGCTTCTTCGATATACCGTGCGGCGCTTCTTGCGGAGTGGATGGGGGATCAGCAAGCCGCTTACTCGGCTGCCGGAAGGATATCGGATCAAATACGGAAGGGGCCGGTTTTTTACAGAAAGGCCCTCTCTTTTCTCTTCCCTCGTCCGTTCTTTAACGAAGTGACCAAGGCGTCGGAGCGTTTCAAGGTGGAGGACAACATCGTCTGGGCGATCATGCGGCAGGAGAGCGCTTTCAACCCGAATGCTACAAGCTGGGTCGGAGCAGGCGGTCTGATGCAGCTCATGCCCGGCAC
>LVBO01000424.1 GCA_001604435.1 Synergistales bacterium Syner_01 | reverse complement strand
CCGCATGACGGCGGTCTCCGCGTGCCCGGTGCAGTCCCGCTCCGTGACCTCGATGTTTCCCGATTCGACGAGGATGTTTCCGTCTTTGTCGGCCAGCAGCGCGCCGAAGGGGTGGTTTCCCGCGGCGACGGCTTCCTTGGATATCTCGACGCACCGTCTCAGAAGCGTTTCGTGCGATGTGTCCATTTTTTCCCTCCTCAAGTAAAACGAGGGGAGCGCGCGGCTCCCCTCGATATGCGGTTCGAACGATTGTTCGCGTGTCTCATAAGGAGCTGTTTCGGTCGTTCGCGTCCACACGCACCACGGTGCTGGGATGCTTCGCGATGCCCGTTGCGAAGCGGAACGGCGGAGTGCGCATGCACCCCCGGCGCTAGGTCCGCATCTCGCGGTTGAACGGCTTGCCCAGCGCCGTGGGGCCCAGCAGCAGGCTCTCGCGGCTGAAGGCGAGGACGACGATGACCAGAACGTACGGGAGCATCACGGCGAATTCGTAGGGGAAGTCGATGCCGTGCCCCTGGATGGCGAGCTGGAGCGCCTGCGCGAGGCTGAAGAGCAGCGCGCCCCCCATGATCTTCAGCGGACGCCAGTGGCCGAAGTAGACCAGCGCCACGGCGATGAAGCCGCGCCCCGCGATGATCTCGTCGCTGAACATCTTCACCTGGCAGAGGCTGAGGTACGCCCCGGCGAGCCCCGCGAGCGCCCCGCCGACGGCGAGCGCCTGGAAGCGGACGAGGTTGACCTTGACGCCGATGGAGTCGGCCGCCCTCGGGTTGGTTCCCGAAGCGCGCACCCGCAGCCCCCACGGCGTTTTGAAGAGGATGTACCATGCGGCCGGAACGAAGAGGAACGTCAGGTAGACCAGCGGATTGTGCGAGAAGAGAACCGGACCGAGGACCGGAAGCTCCGAGAGGAACGGTATGGGCATGTTCGGGATGCCGGGGATGCTCTGCGTGCCGCCGACGAAGTGGCGGAAGAGCGTTCCGGCGACGCCCACGCCGAACATCTGCAGACCGATGCCCGCGATGCCCTGCGGCGCGCGGAAGGTGACGACGACCAGGCCGAAGAAGAGGCCCAACAGCGCGCCGACGCCCATGGCGAGGAGAAGGCCCGCCACGTTCCAGATTCCCGGCACGGGGCCTCCCCGTCCGACGAGGAAGGGCGCGAGGAAGCCGAGGAATGCACCAACGGCCATGATTCCCTCGCAGCCGAGGTTGAAGACGCCCGCCCGCTGGTTGAACATCTCGCCGAGGGAGGCGATCAGGAGGGCGACGCTGAACGGAATGCCGAGCGCGAGAATGTTGACGACGAAGTCCATAGGATCACGCCTCCTTGTCGCTGCAGAGAAGGCTCTGGTACTTCCGCCAGGCCCGCTCCATCAGATAGGGGTTGTCGAGGAC
>LVBO01000423.1 GCA_001604435.1 Synergistales bacterium Syner_01 | reverse complement strand
GGCGAAGGACTCCATGTCGGTCTCGCTTCTGGTCTCTCCTCCCTCCATCGGCGGCGCCCTTCCTTCGCCCGATGCGCTGGAGGAGCAGCTTCACAGGCACGGCGCGGTGTTCGGGATCGACCGGAGCGCGCTGGAAAGACTGTGCGCCGAGAGGCTGTTCGACGACTACGTCGAGGTTGCCCGGGGCACTCCCGCCGTCCAGGGGAAGGACGCGGTCGTGGAGATCGTGGTCGGAACCGACGGGCGCAGAGGGCCGGTCGAGGACGAAGAGGGCAACGTGGATCTTAAAAATTTGGGCATCGTCAACCTGGTGCATGCCGGAGACGTGCTCGCGACCAAGACGCCCGCGTCGGACGGCGTGGAGGGGAAGAACGTCCGGGGCGGCACGCTTGGAGCCAAGAACGGCAAGGACAAGTCGTTTCCGGCCGGTTCCGGAACGGTTGTTTCGGAGGACGGCCTCTCGCTGCTCGCCGCCGTCGAGGGGCATCTGACGGAGGTCAACGGGCGGCTCCAGGTGCTTCCGGTTTTTGAAGTGAACGGCGACGTCGACTACAGCACCGGAAACATCGACTTTCCCGGATCGGTCGTGGTGAAGGGGGTCGTCCGGGACGGATTCGAAGTCCGGGCCTCCGAGAACATCACGGTGAACGGCACCGTCGAGGGCGCGTTTCTGATCGCAGGAGGGAATATCACCGTCGTCGGCGGCATTCGCGGCGTCGGCAAGGGGAAGGTCGAGGCGAAGGGCACTATCGCGGCGGACTTCGCCGACCAGGCCACGCTCTTCGCGGACGGCGACATCCTGATCAAGAACGCGCTGCTTCACAGCGACTGCCGATGCGGAGGAAAGCTCGTCGTCTCCGGCGGGAAGAAATCGCAGATCGCCGGAGGGAAGATACAGGCAGGGAGCGAAGTCGTCTGCGCCACGCTCGGCAGCGAAATGGGCACGAAGACGGAGATTACCGTCGGCGCGCTGCCGGAACAGGTGGGGCGGCGGGATTTCCTGCGGAAGGAGCTCGCCCAGACGACGGATACTCTTGAGAAGGTCGAGAAGAACATCGCCTTCCTGAAGCAGACTGAGGCCGAAAAAGGACTGGACGACGAAAAGCGTGCGATGCTGGGCAAGCTGACCCGGACCGCTTTTTCGTGCAAGGCGTCGATGAAGCAGCTGGGGGACGAAGCGGCTCTGCTCGAGGCCGATATGGAGCGAAAGCGCGAACGCGGCGCGGTCCGGGTCAGAGGTACCTGCTACCCCGGCATCTCCGTGTCGATCCGCGGGATCACCTACCGGGTACGGGAGGAGTTCAAGTTCGGCGCGCTTCTGTACGACGAGGGAGAAATCAAAGTCAAACCGTTCGACGCGTAACGCGGCGGAGAGAGTCGTCACATGCGAAGGGGGGCGTTTCCGCCCCCCTTCGCCGCATCGGCCTAGCCCTGGATGTCCAGGTTCTGGCCGATCCCCATGGAGGCCATCATCTCATGGAGCATCTGACCCTGAAGTTCCATCATGTCCATGGCCTTCTTCTGGACCGAAATGCCCACTTGGGCCATCGTGTTGGCCTGGCTGGTCGCCATGACGTTCTGTACCATGCCCATATCCATGCGCCTCACCTCCTTTTCGGGGATTCGTTTCTTTTACTTCTCGGTCGTCGGGCCTCGAAAAATAACCCGGCGGATCGAGCTCCTTCGGACCGACGACGCTCCGTGGAGTCTTCGTCTTCAGGGAGTTCTAACGACGGGCCTCCCGATGACCGGGATCAGGTCGTGGATCGTCTCCGCCTTTGGAGAAAAGTTCACGAGCGCCTCGAAGCTGAGCGCCCAGACATCCATCGGCATGGAGCCGCGTATCAGGTCGAGCCCGAACGGGGCGAGGAGGGAAACGCACGCTTCGGCTTCCTCCTCGTGATCGAAGACGAAGAGCAGCCAGTTGATGCCGTCCTGATCGAAGCTGTCGAGGTCGATGTAGCCCGGGAGCACCATGCGGCGGAGCACTTCGAGCGCGAGCTGGAAGCGTCCCGTCGTCGCGAGGTATCCGTCGAGATTCCCCGCCTCCGGGGCGGAAGCCCGCATGCAGAAGAAGCGGTCGGCGTTCAGGATGCCCCACGGGTCGTTGGGGGAGCGGGGGATGTGCGCGTACGCCTGAAAGTCGTAGCGGCTGAGGTGGAGCAGGTCCGCCTCGAAGTACGCGGGGTAGGTCCCCTTCGCCTCGAACCACTTCGGGGCGGCGTCCGGGCTCGGCGGCGCTTCTCTTCGGGCGGCGAGGCCCGTGAGAGGCCAGTCCTCGCGCATCTGCGCGCAGAGGGGGGAGGAGGGCCAGAGCCATTCGAAACCGGAGGAACGGGTAAAGATCTCGTCGTCCTGCAGCGGCGGAATCGGGAAGCGCGCTGACGGGACGAATTCCTTCACCCCCCAGCGCTGGATGTGCTTTTTTTCGAGCAGCAGGCGGAGGCGCGTCAGAAAAAGATCCTTTCCGGCGTCCGGCCCGGGGGTTCCCGGAACGGCGGGCAGGTAGTTCGCCGCCGCTTCCTCGCTGAAGGCCTCTCTCCCGGCGCCGGTCAGGAAGAAGAGTTCGTTCTCCTTCGCGAGCAGTCCCTCGTCGAGCATCCGTACGAGCGGCGCGGGATCTTCTTCGGCGATGCGCACAAGCTCCTCCGTCCAGCAGGGGTTCTCCTGGTCGAACAACAGCAGAAGACTTCCGTACTCCATGTATTTTTCCTCCCTTTCAAAGAGCTCTATGTCGCGCGCGGATTACTTCCGACGCGATTCCGCGCGCGCATCGACGGGGACTATGGTTTGCGCCGCATTTTCGTGAAGCTTGAAGAAAGAGAGGATCTTTTCCAGAGCCAATGCGGCCTTGTTGAGTTCCTCCGCTTCCTGCGCGGTGCTCTCGGACGCCTTGGACGTCTCTTCGGCGCTGACTTTCATATTTCTCGCCCGCTCGGCCATGACGGCGCTTCCCTCGGTCACCTTATCCACAGCGTGGGCCATTTCGGCGCAGGAGGTCGCCTGTTCGCGCGATGTCGAGGCGATGCTCCGCATCTGATCGTTAATGGTGCGGACCGCTTGCAGAGCGTCTTGAAGCTGTTCCCGCGCCTTTTTCACTTCCGACATGGCGCTCTCGACGATTCCGGATGTCGCTTCCGCGGAATCCACCGAGACGCGTGCGTTTTCCCGGAGCGTTCCGATGATCGCGTGAACCTCTCCCGCGGCCCGGGAAGATTCTTCAGCAAGTTTGCGGACTTCTTCGGCCACCACGGCGAACCCTCTGCCCGCTTCTCCCGCGCGCGCCGCCTCGATGGCGGCGTTCAGAGCCAGCAGATTGGTCTGGTCGGCGATGTTTGTAATAGTGTCTACAAAACTCGTCACTCTGTTGACGGATTCCGCCAGAGTCTCGATCTCCGTCCGGCTTTTTTCGGTCAGGCGCCGCACCTGCTCTATGCGCTCCACCGTCGATGCCATGGATTCTCCGGTCGCTTCGGAGAGAGCGCGGACATGCTCCGCCGCCTCGGATCCGGCGACAGCCGATCCGGCCGAGAGATTCGCCCCGTTGGTGGTCTCCGCGAGTCCGGCGTTGACCTCTTCCAAAGCCGCCGCATTCTCTTCGGAGAGGGCCGCGACTTCGCGGATCAGTTCGAGAATATGATCCATCGTGGCGCTTGTCTCCTCCGCCAAGGCCGCAAGACTCTCCGAACGGGTGTTCGTAACGTGCGCGGAGTTCATGGCGGAAAGCATGGCGTCGCGCTGAGCGGAAAGCATCGCGCCGAGCGCGTCCGCCATTATGCCGAGTTCGTCTCTCGAGTCGATCCGGAAATCCTTGCGGGATATGGAGAGATCTCCCTTGCCGGCCCGTTCGGTCAGCGCGGCCACCCGGCGGAGAGGGCCGGTGATTCGTCCCGAGATGCACCAGAGGACGCATCCAAGAATCAAGACGCCCGCCAGGGCGATGAGGCCGGCGATCCATATCATGCGGCGTACCGGCGCAAAAACCTTGTCGAGGGGAATCGTGACCAGAAAAGCCCAGAACTGCCCGGTTCGAGAGATAGGCACGGGAACGTATATTTGGAGAACGCGTGCTCCGGAGGATGGCGCATCCTCTTCCACCGCGAAGACGGCGCCGGCGTTGATCGATTCGAGCATGGCGTCTTTGCGGGGCGTTTCGAAAGGCTTTCCCAGAGCGGACGAATCGGGATGGGAGACCACCAGCCCGCTTCCGGTGATCACGGAGGCGAAACCCGTTTCGTAAGGCCTGATGGAGCCGATCTCGCTCTGGAGATCCGAGATCTCTATCTCGGTGGCCATCAAGCCGATGAAACGCCCGTTCTCATGGATGGGAACGATATAATCCACTACCGTTACCTTTTCGCCCCGAAATTGCCAAGTCGCGGGGTCGTAAGCCCTGTGGTCCGCGCTTTTTTTTGCTCCGAAATACCAGTCGGAAGCGGGATCGTCCGGATTGTAATAGGCCGAGCACGGCTGAACGTAGACCTTGCCGCCCGCCTTCGCCACCCAGGGAACGTAGCGCCCCGTGTGGTCATGATCCGGCGTGTTTTTATGCTCCTCGTCCTTCCCGTCGAAAGCATCGGGCTCCCAAGCCGTGTACATGCCGAACAGGGAGGGAGTGTTTCGTACGATTTCCTTGAAAAGTTCCGTGTAGGTTTCTCTGGGAATTGCCTCTCCGCGTGCGCGAAGCACCAGAATGGCGTCCCGAAGAAACAGCGCGATATCGGCGGCCTGCTCCATCCGCTCCGTTACGCGGGCGGAATAACGCCACGCCATCTCCTCCGCTTTGTCGCGCGCTTCCTCGAGAAGCATCGACTGCGCACTATACGCAAGCGCCCCCAACCCCGCCACAAAAACCAACAGCACCGCGGGAAGAATCCACGCCATCATCTTGGTTCTCAGTTTCAATTTCACCACACCCCTCTCTCTCGAAAATGTCGGCGCCGGAAACGCGCAGGATCAAGAGCGCTCTTCGCAGGTTCTTTGCACATACGTTTGGTAAAAGAGTATCCTCAAAAGAGGATTCCGTCCAGAGAGCG
>LVBO01000422.1:599-8774 GCA_001604435.1 Synergistales bacterium Syner_01 | reverse complement strand
GGGCAAGACCCGAGGAACCAGACAAGCCCGGCCAGTCCGGAGTGCTTCGTGTGACAACTCGGAATAAGCAAGGAGGAGGTAATTCATGAAAACCGTGATCAAGAGCCGTCTTGCCGAAAAAGGCATGCGTGTAATCGATCTGCATAGAAGCATAGGAGGGAGCCGGACACTTTGTTACCAGCTCTCGAAAGGACATTCCCGGGCGACGCGACCGCAGCGGAAGAGAGTCGCCGAAGCGCTCGAGGTGCTGGAGGAGGAGCTTTTCGATGAGACAGGTATGCCCTTGCCGGCAGGAGAAGAGCAAGCTCCCCGCTCATGAGAGCAATTCTCGGAAGGTTGGGGCGACGCAGGCGAGCTGCTGGACAGCGGACGCCTCGCGCGGATCGCCCCGGATGAGAAGGCGGTTCGGAGAAAAGTAAAATTTCCCTATTGACGGTTTTGATATATTTTGATATAAAATGATCAAAATGTATGAAAGCAGGGGTGGTCCATGGAACTTCTAACGGTGAAGGAAGCTGCGTTGCGGTTAGGCTTATCTGAGGTAACAATTCGGCGATACATTAAAAACGGAGATTTAAAAGCGGTAATCGTAGGAAAGCGCGGGGTTCGCATTCCCAAGAGCGAGATTGAGCGAATGTCTTGCAGGGAGTACGACCCAAAAAAAGATGAAGCCCTGAGTGAGTCCCTCCCGCCAAGAAGTGAACTCAAACAGGGCCCTTCCGGAAGGAAACCTTCCTTGCCTCCATTTTATCATAGGCAAGCAGAGGTCTCCACCGGTCTAGCATGAATCGGAAGGAGGCTTTTTGTTTTGCAAAACCCATCCACGACGCACCAAAATCAAACACTGTTGGAGCGCCTACAGGGCGCTTCCGTCGTCGGAATTGCTCTAGGGCAAGAACTCTACCACCGCTTCCCCGGCGGCGACTTCCTCCTCGTCGCCTGGCTGGATGGCGATACCTGCCGTCTCGAAACCATCGCGCGACCTCAAGCTGCAGCATGGTCGAGGAGATATCTTCCAGAAAACGAATTCCAGGAACTTTTCCCGCAGGAGGGCGACGGCCGATGATGCGGATCGGTAGCCTGCCCCTCGCCCCGTGGGCTGTTGATCTTTTTGCGGAGAACTCCGAGCCGAAAACACACCTGGAACTTCGCGACGCGCTGAATATGATCGAGTTTCAGCTTGGGCCAGTCACCGAAACTCTCGCGGATCTTATCGAACTCGCCAGTCAGACCGACCCCTCGGACGCTTTCGAGTTCATCCGCCGGTGCACGCAAGCCCTCCTGCTGCTGGACTCGCACATCCGGAGCATACGCCTGACGGCCAAAACCTACGGAGGCGACTCTCTATGACCTCGCTGCGGAATGCTCCACTGCGCCAAGCCGTGGATCTGCTTGACGATGTTCTGCCGGTGATCCGCGATCTCGCCGCGCTCGGTCGAGAACTCCGTGAAGAGGAACGCGACCAGAGCTCCCTAATGGAGGATCTTAGGAACAAGCTCGGCTGGGAGGCTGCCTACAAAATTCCTTTGTTGGAGATCGCACTCGACGCTCTCGCGGGCACGCTCGGTTCGTTAGGGGGTGGCGAAAGGTGATCACAACTGCAAAGCAGGTCAGGCGCTTCGCCTGCGGTGCGGAGAATCTCTTTGTGAGACGCATCGGGCACGACGTCATAGCGGTTTTTTTACCGAGAGGGACGCTCCCTCCCGGCGGCGGATGGGAGCCTTTCGAGTCGTATCTGCAACACCAAAATTAAAAGCAGCCCCGCCCGAGACTGGCGAGACTGCTAAAAGAAGAGGTGACCTATGACCTTGAGTTGTCTAGAATCTTACCACCAAACAGAGTTTTATGCAAGCGATCGCACAAGAAATTTGATGCGGTTCGCCGAAAGCGCCGCCGCGGAGATCCGCCGCCTGATCGGCGAGGGCAACGAGCCGGAGCAGGCGGCCGCACTCGTCGCCGAGCAGTACGTAAAAATGATCGACGCCACGAAGCTACATGACCCCCAGGGCGCCGAGCTGGAACTGAGTTTCTCTCTTGGGGGCGGCTGCCGGGGTGCTCGCCCCAACCTTGGGGGGATCACCAGGGCGGCAAAAGTGTTGTTCCCCGCCAAGTCAAGCAGGCAGCATCGGCAAATGGCGCTTGAAGAGTCACGACGCCGATGGAAGGCGCTTCTGCGAACGGCACCACCCCCCAGTGCAGCGTCGGGGGTACAGCACCAAGCGAAAGAAGGTCCACGCGAGAGCATTGCCGTCCACCGCCCTCGATCTCGCGAAACGTCCGGGAACGAGAGCGCCGAAGATCCCGACGAAGGATTTCGACGGCGAGCAGCGAGTGTTGCGACAATCAGACAAGCGGTCGGGCTGAAATTTTCCGACACTGAAAAATCGTTCTGGCGGATACGTCTCGCCCAAAGGGGCGCGAGAGGAGGTCTTGCACATGGGGAACATTTCTGACACGATCCGCGCCCTGCGTCCGCACGTCCCGCCGGAGCCCCTCCGAGGCGTGGTGCACGTCGAGATTTTTCTCAGGGCGGCGGACATGTTCGCGAAACGCCGCACATTTTTCGAGGTGTGCGGCGAGATGATGGCGGAGGTGCCCGGACTTGGCCCTGAAAAGTTGCGAGAACTCCTTGGAATCGTCGCCGACGCTCAGCGGCGCTGGAAAGACCTCGTGCCCGGAGCCCGTCATGAGTGATAGGTTCGCAATGGTACCTGCGGCGATTCTCGAAGACGACACGCTCGACACTTACAGTAAGATGATCCTCGTGGCCCTGCGCCTTCATGCCGACAGAGAGGGGCGTGCATTCCCCTCCCTGGCGACTCTGGCGCGCCTTAGCGGAATGGGCAAATCGACAATTGTTCGCAAGCTCTCGGAGCTGGAATGTTCCGGACATTTGAGAAGATCGAAAAAACGATTACCCTCTGGAGAATGGGCTCAGACGGAATATGAACTACTACCGCATCCTTATCCCAGAGAGGAGCAAGAGGTTGTCTCACAGCGGGACAAGGGTTGTCCCACAGCGGGACAAGAGGTTGTCTCACAGCGGGACAAGGGTTGTCCCACAGCGGGACAAGGGGTTGTGTCACAGCGGGACAAGGGTTGTCCCGCTGCGAGCAGGGGGTTGTCCCACAGCGGGACACTAACAGTACCAAATAACATAAGAGAAGAGAAGATCTCAAAACCAAAGACCTTCGAAGATCGCCTCAAAACCGTTTTCGCGAAGTTTTGGGAACTCTACCCCAAACAGACGGGGCGCTCGGAAGCGTTCGAAGCCTTCCGAGGGTACCTCTTCCCGGCACTTGGAGAGGCTCGGCTTTCCGAGCGCGCGACAAACATTCTTGGTCAGGCTGTCCTGTACGCAAAAAGCGTCGCGGGAACAGAGCCGAAGTACATAAAAAACCCCGCGAACTGGCTACGGGCGATCGACCCGGACGAAACCGCCGTCGAGGAGCGATGCGTTCTTGTCCGCTCCGAGGAGCCGGAGGAGGTGTCAGCTCATGGCTGATCCGCGAGTGGCGTACGAAGATGCGGCGGAGCTGCTGGCGGTTCTCCGGAACATCGAGAAAGCGGGCCCCGGAACGGGCATGACGCTCGAGGACGCCCGCGAAACAAAGCTCGCCATCTTGGAGGCCGAGGCAGGGGAAATGCTCGTCAGCCGAAGGCTCGACCCCTTGGGAGTGTTGGCCCTCCTGCGGCGCGTAAACGCGGAAACGCAGCCCGTTTTGGAGGATCGCCACCTCGCCGAGGCGCTCTACTGCGCAGTGAAAAAACGCTTCGTGGATTTTGGTCGCGCCGGGGAAATTCCCGTCTCCGCGCAGGGGCTCTTCAAGGCCGCCGAGGCGCAGGTTCGGGCACAAGCGGGGACCGAGCCCGCCCGGCTCCACGTGCCGGTTGTTGACGACGCTCTGCAGAGCGGACTCTACCCCGGGACCATCGTCGGGATCGTCGGGCACGAAGGCGCGCTGAAATCCTCTCTCGCCTTGCACTTGGCCGAAAAAAACGTCTGGAGCAACCCTTCGATCCGCTGTCTTTTCGCGAATCTCGACATGACCGGTGAGATGCTGGCGTTCCGAAGGGCGTCGCGCTGGCTCGACGTTCACGAGGCGGAAGTCCGAAAAATGGCGGAGTCGGGCGCGCCGGAGTACCTGAAGGCTCGCGACGGAATCGCCGCGCGGGACGGCGAGCGTCTCTTTTTCGCGTCGGGACCGCTCTCGATCGAGGGGCTGCGGAAGCAGGTAATGCTCACGGTCGCGAACCTGGTGGTCGTCGACTACATCGGGTTGCTCGCGACGCCGGACGAGCCGGACGTGTTCCGGGCGCTGCGGAAAAACCTCGACGGCATCAAGCGCCTCCGCGACGAGACCGGGGCAGCATTTTGCCTGCTTTCGCAGATGAGCCGCGCCTCCAAGCTTGCAGCCAGAGGGGGTCAGGCCGGAGGGCACGCTTTCGGCGGCGCAGCCTTCGAGCAGCTTTTGGACGTCGAACTCGAGCTTGTCCTTGACGAGCCGCTGGAGCCCGAAGAGGAGCAGAAACGGTTGGTCTGCACGATCACGAAAAACCGCTTCGGCCCCGAGAAACTGCCGTTCGAGCTTGAGTACGTCGGCAAATCGAAGCGGATCACCGGACGCGCGTGGCGACTCAGGAAGGAGACCCAAAAGAAACCGGCATTTGGAAGCCGTATCCAGTTTTAATTTGCGGAAGGGGGGGAAACTCATGAGCGGACCAACAACGGTGATCGCCGTGGACGCGAACCTTCGCGATGAAGTCGCGGCGCTTCGTGACGAGGTTATGGCTCTACGGTTGCAAAACGCGAAACTTTTTGCACTATTCACCGGAGACGCCGAGCTAAGTTTGACGTTCAGCGGAGCGTCCATCCGCGTGAAGCGGGAGAGACCGCAGAAGCCGGTGTTTTCAATGGATTTCGAGGGGCCCGCATGAACAGGCGCCTTTGGAAAAAGCGAGAAAGGGGGGTGTTTCATGAGCGGACCAACTATGCTGATCGCCGTGGACGCGAGCCTTCGCGATGAAGTCGCGGCCCTTCGGGAGCAGAACGAGCGCATCCTCGAACTGCTCTCCGGAACAGCCGCGCCGGGGAAGCCGAAGGTCAAGCTGCTGCGAGTCAGCGAGGTGCTGGAGCGCGTCGGGTTCAAGAAAACGACGCTCTTCGAGGCGATCAAGGCCGGACGGTTCCCGGAGGGGTTCAAACACGGAAATCTGAGGCTGTGGCGAGAGTCCGAGGTCGACGCTGCTATCGAAGCTTTGAGCGGCGCAGCGGGAAACTAGCGAACCGGGCTTGTCCGAGCGGCGCACCGAAACGGCAAGCCCCGCACCATAAAAAATTAGAAAACGGAGGTTTTTAGCTATGAGTGAAAACATTGCAGTTGCAATGATTGATGAGCACGTCGCAACCGAAACCGAACGCCGGGAGGCGTTTCGAAACATCCTGCTCGAGGAGCGGATCGATCCTCGCGAGGTGGCGCGACGGCTCGACGACGCGGAAGCGCTTACGGTCCCTTGCCCTGCGTGCCGGGGTCGCGGCGTTCTCGAGAAGGATCTCGTCGGCAGGCACGAGCGCGAGAGGGTTCGCGTGCGGTGCGAGACCTGCGCGGGCGCAGGCGAAGTCCTCTCCGCGGCGGGAGAGGCGATCGTCCAACTGATCCGGCGCGCGCTCTCCGGTCCGGTCGCGCCGAAAGTCTCTGACGAAGTGCTCGCCGAGGAGCTGCGCGCCGCCGAAAAGCGCCTGGATCTCCGCGACAAGGAGAGGGCCGACAGGATCGCCCGCGAAGAGGAGGCCCGCCGCATTGTCGCGGAGGCCGAAGCGCTGGCGAAACGAATCCGAGAGGGGGCTTGATTCAAATGGCAGCAAAGAAAGGTTCGCCCAAAAGGCCGGGCGCCTCGCGTCCGAGCAAAGCGAAAGAAAAACGCACTCCGCCCCATACGGGCGTTCTCAAGCTGGAAAAGCCTACTCCACCACATACTGGCGTTATCAAGATGGGAGATGCTCCCAAGCCGCCCATTGAGCAGTCTGCGGCTCAGAAAAAGAAATCCAAGGGCTCGAAGAATGGTGTCGAATAATCGCGCGGCCGTTCGCTTCGTGGCGGATCGGATCGAAAGAGCGTCGCATCTTCCCGACGACCTCCCCGTTATGCAGCGCGAACTTCAGCGCTTCCTCGCTGATCGGCGGCGCGAAATGCTTCGCCCCGAGCCGGCCATAAGCAAGGAGGCGCTCGCGAAGGACGCCCGGCGAGGCCCGGGGATGAACCGAGGGCGTAGCTTTCGCCCCGGAGTGGAGCGCGCGCCGGAACTCCCGGCGCATGCTCTTTCCGAGGCGGACCGAGAGAGTGCCGCCGCGCTGCGAGTCGCAATCAGGGCTCTCCACGGTGCGGATCGGGAGGACCGGGACGCCGCCGAGCGGATTCTCGGGGGGCGTGCTTCACCCAGGGATTTCGATCTGTTTGCGGCGCGCGTGAAATGCGAAGCGGCGAAAATGCCAAAGGAGGTAGGGGTATGAATAGCGAAGTACAAAACAGAGCGTCGGCGATCGTGGTCGTCGAGAAGGCGCGGAAGCAACACCGGTACCACGTCGCTTCCGCGTGCTTCCGCGATGTTCGGGGTGTCTATCGCGGAACTCACGTGCCGACGGCCCTCGCCGTCAGGGAGTGCCCCGCGGCCGTCGCGGCGGCCGTCGCCCGAGAGGCGGCGCTCGAACTGCTGGCGGCCAGAGCGCTCGCCGACAGGGGGCTCATCGAACCGGAAACGTTGAATGCGTTGAATCCCGAGGGAGTCGAGGACGCGGCAGGCCTGCAAAAGATGCTGGACGCTCTGGTCGAGGTTGAGCATGCGGTTGACTCCTTCGAAGAAACCAAGGAAGTCGGCGCGTGATGAACACGCAGAAGGGAGGATGGGAAAAATGAGTGATATTTTCCGGTTCCGGGCTGCCGCCCGCGAAGTGGTGGAGAGGGCGCGTTCCGGCATGGTGTACCAGGCGCACAACGGTGTTTTTCTGGATGCGGGGGGCGTCCCCGCCGGAAACGGAAGCGCCGCACTGTCGATGGCCGTTCGCGAAAGCCCGGCGGAGGTGGCGCGGCAGATATTCGAAGCTTCCGTCCTCGAGCGACGGGCGGCGCAAGCCCTGGTGGAGAGGGGCCTTGTCGATCGCTCCTCCGCCGATCATCTTTCCCGCTGCGGAGACGCCGGATCGCGTAACGCGCTCCGAAGCGCGAAACATCTTCAGCCCGTGCTCGACGCGCTCGTCGCGATAAGTTCCGCCGTGGAAAAAGTGTAAAGGGGGGGATCTTATGACCGCCGAAGACATTGTCTCCACAATCAAGCGCGCCGTGCGAGCGGGAATCGTCCGCCTTGAAGAAGCCGACGCCTTGGACGATTCCGACGGCGACCTGGTTGCGTTGGCGGCGAGTCTTCGAAGATTTCCGGGACGGCACAGGAAAAGACTCGCGAAGGCGATAGAGGGTGCGGTGGCTGTTTCACGGATCGAAGGCCCGGCATACCGCTTTCTGGCGACGGATCAGAGGGAAGACTTCACCGTGCGCAGGAGCATGATGGATGCGGAGGTGTTTCTCGCCCTTCCCGACCCCGACCCTGCTTTCACACCGTCCTGTGAATCCGAGAAGAAGCGCTTCGTTCGCTCGCTCAGAGTCAGGCTCTGGCGCGAAAGGCTGGAAGCAATTCCCATCGAACCGGACAGCTTTCTTATCGTCGACCGCGACGATCCGGACTGGGGGTATTCCTCGGTGATGCGCTGGAGCAGTCGCGGGAAAACCGGAGAGATGGGGCTATGTCGAAGCCGTCGACGATAAGAAGGCGCCAGCAGGCGAAGGAGCCGGGGACACGAGTTCGACCTTCCGGTTCCTTCGCCGTTGAACCGGTTCGCCTCGAAATAGACCGTACCGCCATTGAGCGTCACCTTCGGAAGAGGAGCCTTCGGGACGTGGCATTGTGGCGCCTGGGGATATACAGCGGGCGTAGAATCTCCGACCTTCTTCGCCTCAAGGTGGGAGACGTGGCGGTTATAACAACTCGGGGAGAACTGTCGATCAGGCTGCGGCTCCAAGTTCGAGAAGCAAAAACGGGCAAGCGGGCAGACTTAACTCTGCACCAGAAAGCGCGCGTCGCCGTCTCGAAGTACCTGAGGGAGCGCATGAAAAAGGCTCCGTC
>LVBO01000422.1:0-555 GCA_001604435.1 Synergistales bacterium Syner_01 | reverse complement strand
TTCGGGCACATGCTGCACGGTCTGGGCGAACCACTGACGCTGATCGGCGAAGCGCTGGGGCACTCGAACCCCTCGACGACGCGACGATACATCGGACTGCAGCGGGACGATGTCGACAATGCGATAACTGCGCTCCCGTGAAGTAATCCCCACGAAAGAGGCTTGAAGGGGTGAAAGGGCCGGTTTCGAACCGAAGCCTCCGTTCTCCGAAGTCCGTATTTCAGAGATCGCGTGAAGCGTTGCAGCATCGGCCTGTGAGGCACACTGTGGAGACTTTCCAGAATAGG
The DNA here is from genome assembly GCA_001604435.1 of Synergistales bacterium Syner_01. GTDB lineage: Bacteria > Synergistota > Synergistia > Synergistales > Aminobacteriaceae > JAAYLU01. Next base: position 268 of record LVBO01000422.1, on the reverse strand, counting down.
GGGTTTAGATAGTGAGGACCCGAAGGAGCGCAAACGCTGATCAGAACAGGCTTCGCGGGTCCTCCCGAGGTGGGGAAGGGTCGCGCTCGGTTCGCTGAGCACAACTTTCGGCTAGCCACAGAATTGTACGATTTCGTTTCGTGCGTTTGACCAAAGGGCTTAGGCCTTGCAAATTCTAGTTTTTTCAAAACGAAATGGGTATTTTGAAAAGGGTATATCTGTCTATTTATCATGATGTGTAATCCCTCTTGATAGAGGCGCTGGGATC
>LVBO01000421.1 GCA_001604435.1 Synergistales bacterium Syner_01 | reverse complement strand
CGTCAATCTTCTTCCTGGAGAGGGTCACTGTTTTGCTCCTTTAAAAAGTTCAGAATCCTGACCGCCGTCGCATCGCCGATTCTCGGCGCGGACGCCAGTTCTTCCGGCGACATATTCGCAATCGCGCGGGCGCTCCCGAAACGCCCCAAAAGCTGTGCCGCCCTGTGCTTGCCTATGCCGGGAATATCTTCGAGCACGCTCCGTCGCAGCCGCGCCGACCGCGACGAACGATGGCTCTCGATGGCGAAACGGTGCGACTCGTCGCGAACCCTCTGCAAAAGGCGAAGGGTTTCGTCCCCCCTATCCAGCCGCAGGGGCTCCTGCTCCGTGCTATGGTATATCAGTTCCTCTTCTTTTGCCAGCGATATCGAGGGAAGATTCTCCAGTCCGAGCTTTTCGAGAGCCTTCCGGGCGAACTCAAGCTGCACGGGGCCACCGTCGATCAAGATGAGCTGCGGCAGAGGCTCCTTGCCTTCGAGCGACTTGCCGTAACGGCGTTCGAGGGTCTCCTCCATCGAGCGGAAGTCGTCCACTCCCTCGACGGTCCTGATCTTGAAACGCCGATACAGAGAGCGGTTCGGAACGCCTTGCTCGAACACCACCACCACGCCGTAGGTCTCTCTCCCCGACATGTGGGAGATATCGAAGCCGTCGATCCTCCAGGGGAGAACAGGAAGCTTCAGCAGCTCCTGCAAGCGGTTCAGGCATTGCCACATATCCCCGTCGAAATCCTCGCGGAGCGGCGAGGAGACTCTCTGGCGAGTGATGCGCCAAATCGCGCGGATGGTATCGCGGAGCCGCGCGGCTTCTTCGAATTGCAGACTCTTCGCCGCTTTGTCCATCCTCTTTCGGAGACGCTCCACGACCTCGGTGGACTGCCCCTGGAGCAGAAGAATGACGTCGTCGACCCGCTCCCTGTACTCGGCCGGAGTCACCAGCCCGGCGCATACTCCCATGCAGCGCCCCAGAGCATGATGAAGACATGGGCGGGTCTTTCCCTTCGCCGCATCCGCCGGATCGATCCCCCGGGCGCATATCCGCAGCGGAAAGTACCGTTCGATCAGGCGGAGAAGCGAACGAACATCGCCGACCCGCACGTAGGGACCGAAATAAAGCCCGTCGTCCTTTCCTCTCTGGCGCGTCACCACAATTCGGGGGAAGGGCTCCGAGGTGATTTTGATGTACGGGTACCTGTCCCCCATCTTCAGCTCGACATTGAAGAAGGGGGCGTACTTCTTTATCAGCTTCGCCTCAAGGATCAGCGCCTCGACCTCCGTCTCCGTCCGAATGACGGAGATGTCCTCGATGGAGGCCACCAGCTTCCTCAAGCGGGGCGAGGCGAACGACTCGTGCCGGAAGTACGACGCCACCCGTTTTTTCAACGACTTCGCCTTCCCCACGTAGAGAACCTCGCCGTCCGCGTCCCGCATAAGATAGACTCCGGGTTTATCCGGCAAATTTTTCAACAGTTTCTTGATGTGCTCCCTCGCCACGTTTTCCTCCGAATTTCACATGCGACTCGGTTCGCCGAGTGAAGAAAAAGGTTCTGCATCCCAATGGATTGTATTATATAATACGGGGTTAGAATGCATTTGGAGGTGCTGAAAAATGAGTCTGGTACTGTATAACGATCTGACACGCACGAAAGAACCGTTCGTTCCTCTGAAGGAAGGGCATGTAGGCTTTTACAGTTGCGGGCCTACGGTCTACGACTTCTTCCATATAGGCAACGCGCGTCCGTTCATCGTCTTCGACGTCCTCCGCCGTTACCTTGAGTACAGCGGCTACGAAGTCACCTTCGTCCAGAACTTCACCGATATCGAGGACAAGATGATCAACCGGGCGAACCAGGAGGGCATCACCGTCAAGCAGCTTGCGGACCGCTTTATCGAGGAGTATTACAAAGATGCCGACGCACTGGGCATTCGCCGCGCGACGCACAATCCGAAGGCGACCGAGCACATGCCCGAAATTATCGCGCTCATCGAAAAGCTGGTCGAAAAAGGACATGCATACGCAACCGACGGCGACGTCTTCTTCGACGTAGGAAGTTTTCCTTCCTACGGAGTCCTCGCAAAACAGAGTCTTGAGGAGCTTCAGTCCGGCGCCCGGGTCGAGATCAACGAACGCAAACGGCATCCGCTCGACTTCGCCCTCTGGAAAGCGAAAAAAGAAGGCGAACCTTCCTGGCCCAGCCCGTGGGGCGAGGGGCGTCCCGGCTGGCACATCGAATGCAGCGCCATGTCCATGAAATACCTTGGAGAGACTCTCGACATCCACTCGGGGGGAACCGACCTCACCTTCCCGCACCACGAGAACGAAGTCGCCCAGGCGGAAGCGGCCACGGGCAAGCCGTTCGTGCGCTACTGGATCCATAACGGCTATCTCCTGATCGACAAGGAAAAAATGTCGAAGTCGCTCGGCAACTTCCTCACCGCCCGAGCCGCGCTGCAGAAGTACCCTGCGAAGGCAATCCGCCTCTTCATGCTGAGCGCTCATTACAGGTCTCCGATCAACTTCTCGGAGGAGAGTCTGAACCAGTCCCTCGGCGCCGTGGAACGTCTGGAGAACTGCTGGTCCGACCTGGAGCACGCGAGAAAAAACAGAAAAACGACGACCGACGGATCCCGTAATGAGTTCGAAGCACTCTTCAAGGAGTACGAAAATCGTTTTACAACGGCGATGGACGACGATTTCAACACCGCCGCCGCGCTCGGCATCCTCTTCGAGGCCGTGAAGACGGTCAATACCTATTTGAAAGAAACACAGACGCTCGAAGAATCGTTCCTCGAATCAGCTGCCGAATTCTTCCGGAAGATCGACTCCGTCATGGGCGTTCTCGGGCTCGACGCAGCAACCGGAGAGGAAGATGCCGCGGAGATCGAGGGACTTATCGCGGAGCGCAATGCCGCCCGAAAGAACAAGGATTTCAAAAGATCCGACACAATCCGCGACGATCTGGCCGCAAGAGGCATCCTTTTGGAGGATACCCCCGACGGCACGAAGTGGAAGAAAAAAGCGTAAAGAATCAGCGGGCGGGGTCCTCCCCGCCCGTCCTCATCCGCTCGCGGAGCAAAAGCGTCAGCGGAACACCGAGGAGATAGCAGGCAACGAACTGCCCGATGCCGACGTACAGCGCACAGAGAAGAAAGGGAACGTCCAAAATAAACGACAGATACCCCCCCACGATACCCATGTTCACAAGCACGGGTGGAAGCGCGGCTAAATACACGGTCGGCATGGCAGAAGAGATGATCCCTGCCAACAGCGTCGCGGCGCTCCCCAGAACCACGTCGAGTATGCCGAAACCGCCGAAGAGATTCGCGAAAAGGCACCCCACGAAAAGACCGAAAACCGCCTGCGGAAAGAGAAACGGAAGCACCGTAAGCGCTTCGGAGATTCTCACTTGAACATATCCGTAGGAAATCGGGGCGAACAAAATCGTCGTCACCGCGTATATAGCTGCGACAAGCCCCGAAAGCGCCAGAGAACGAACCGAGAACAACTCCTTCGGCGATGCGCCTCTAAAAAAACTGACTTTCACCCTATCACCTCTTCAGCAAATTCCGCCCGTCCTCCCTTGAAGGAGAGGCACAAATCGGCAGTAGTCGTGCCACGAATCCACAAAAACGCCGGGGGCCCTCTTCTCACGGAGAATCAGACGTTCGCTTCCGGAAAGAACGGATACCGGCGAAACCAACCTTCCTCCGGGAGCCAGCACATCGGACCACCACTCCTCCAATTCGGGCGCGGCGGCCGTGACGATGACCCTCTGGAACTTTCCTGCAAGCTCCCCCTTCTCCCTTCCATCCGACCACAGCACGACGACGTCGTACCCAAGGAACGAAAGCGTCTCGCTGGCCTTTTCCGCGAGCGAGGCGATGCGTTCCATGCTTGTAACCTTCGCGCCCATCGAAGCAAGGACGGCGGATTGATACCCGGATCCTGTGCCTATTTCAAGGACCGAATCTCCTTTTTCCGGGGCGAGAAGCTCCGTCATTTTTGCCACCATGTACGGCTGCGATATCGTCTGCTCTTCCCCGATCGGGAGAGGACTGTCGATCCAGGCGCTTTCCCGAAGACGCTCCGGAAGGAAAAGATGGCGCGGGACGGAGCGCATCGCCTCAAGAACGCTCTCCGAAAGAACCCCTCTTGCGCGGATCTGCTTTTCCACCATCTCCTCCGCTCTGCTCTCCCATGGAATCACGAAATCACCTCCGAAATGGCGTGTTTTCGGATTATTGTACCATGCAAAAGACGCTTCCCTTCGGAGGGGAAGCGTCTTGAGTGTTTGCTCTACTGGCGGAGGCGTGTGGGGGTCGAACCCACCGGAGACGGCCTATACCGC
>LVBO01000420.1 GCA_001604435.1 Synergistales bacterium Syner_01 | reverse complement strand
TTGCATAGCTGATGATCACATCCGAGGGGTTTCCCTCCTTGACGACCATTGCGTAGTTCGTGTTTTCCAGCTCGGGATAGTTCTCCTTGGCCTTCCGGAAGTAGTAGTCAAGCTTTTTTCGGGCGATTTCCGCTACTTCCACGTCGATCTCGGGGGGTAGCCAGGGCTCGTACCCTCTCCAGAGCGTGGGATGTGGAAGCACGTGAAGAAAGGTGGCCTCGGCTCCAAGGCGTAAAGCGAGCGAACAGCCGTAGGCGAAGACTTCTTCCGACATTTTGCTCATATCAACCGCAACCAATATTTTCTTGAACATGGCACTTCCTCCTTTCACAGGGGAAACGAAGAATCGGGCGCTCTTTGAGAATATTATACAACAAAATGCTGAAACCGGAAAATGGATTACGCTGTCCTTTTCAATCCCGTTTCGGACCACATACCAAAGCTCTTCAACAAAAGAGTGTTTGGCTGAATTCGCTCCTTGTGCTATATATAGAAAAGGAGTGCCTCTGCTTCAAACTGGCAGCCGATTTCTTCGTGAAGGATTGATGAATATGGAAACCGCGCTTGTCGTCTTCTTTTTTTCCTTTTTGGGCGCATCTTTAGGCTCGTTTCTGAACGTCGTCGCGTTACGGAGCATCTCAGGAAAATCCTGGAGCGGAGGAGAACGATCGGTGTGCGCCTCCTGCGGAACAGTGCTTGAGTGGAGGGACCTCGTCCCGCTGGCTTCATGGTGTATGCTTCGGGGCAGATGCCGCCGCTGCGGTGCGAAAATCGGTATCCGCTATTTTGCGGTAGAGCTTATCGGCGCTTTCGCAGCAGGTCTGCTCGCCTGGAGATGGGGCGTTTCATTCGCTCTTCCCTTCGCGCTCGCCGCTGCGTTCGGCCTTTTTCTGAACGCACTGACCGATTTCGAGGACGGATATGTCTTCGACATATTTCCTCTGACCATGGGAATCATCGGCGTCGCTCTCCGTATTCCGGGAGGCTGGCACGCGTTGCTTGACGGCCTTCTCGGGGCTGGAGCGGGTTTCGCCGTGATCGCCTGCATCATTCTCGTTTCCAGAGGAGGCATGGGGTGGGGCGATGCGACGCTTGCCGCGGGTACAGGATGCATCATGGGGTGGAAAATGCTCCTCCTCACCCTCTACTCAGGCTTTATGGCAGGCGGAATACTTGCGCTCCTCCTGCTCCTTGCGGGAAAAGTGCGCCGCAAGGATGCGATCCCGCTTGTTCCGTTTCTCGCGCTGGGAGGCTTCTTTACCCTTCTTGCCGGCCCCCGGATTCTCATGTTCTTCGACGCTGCCCCAGGGTGGCCATGGTGATTTCAAGCATCCGTTCCAGCGGTTCAAAAGAGGGCGCCCCGTTCAATGTCCGAAAAGCATGATCAACCCCGGGAAGTATGTGAAACGCTTTTTTCTCTTCGTCAAGCCGAAGACTTCGAAGAATTCTCCTCGACGACTCCTCGTCGAACGTTGCATCGCACCCTCCGTAGAAGAAAAGGGCGAAGTCGAGCGATACTTTTGATGCCGCCATGTGAATGACTTCGCTGGAACCAAGGGTATTCAATATCGGAAGCGCGAGCCCGGCCGAGGCCTCGGCACGGATCCGGTCGCCGCTTCCGGAAATGACGAGCGCGTCGACGCCGGGAAACGCAATAGGTTCCAAGCTGGTCTGACGGACGAATCGTCCGGTTTCTCCTCCGGCGAGAAGCACCGATAAAAGCCCCCCGAGGGAAAAACCCCAGAGCACTATCCTCCGGCCCGGATACTCAGCACCCGCCGCCGCAAGGGCCGAGCACGCGTCGTAGACCTCCATCGCGAACGTTTTGCCCTGGAAAGAAGCCACCGCCCATGCTGCGCGATCATCGCCGAAAACTTCTCTATCCCGGCGAAGTCTGCTGGACTCCGCCGCGCATACCGGGAACCCCTTCTGCGCAATCAAGCGGGCCAGATACCCGTACTTGTTCCCTTCAACCGAAGACGCGCATCCGTGGACTCCGTGCAGCAACAAAAACAAGGGGGCGTCCGCCCTCGTCTTCTCATCGAAACAATGCAGCAAAACCTCTCTGTCCCCAAAACTTCCCGGGCAGCTTTCGCACCGAATATTCACGAAAAAATCCCCCTTTCGGATCCTGCGTACGATTATCTCCCTTTTCCTTGCAGATTTCAATCAATTGACAAAGCAAGAGAAAAAGCGTATTCTGTTCGGGACAGCAACTGGGGGAGTCGGCATGTACCGGCTGAGAGGGGGCTTACGGCCCCGACCCCTGGAACCTGATCCGGGTCATGCCGGCGAAGGGAAGAGTGCGTTCGGTATATGTACGAAAACACTGCGGCTTCTGCTCCCGGCATCCCTTGCCGGGAGTTTTTTATGCTTGAGATTCTCAATTTCTCCAAAAGTTACAACGGTCATAATGTGCTCTCGAATTTTTCACTTGAGCTGCCCCGAAAAAGCTTTACAGTCCTCGTCGGCCCCTCGGGATGCGGTAAAAGCACGCTCTTCGACCTGCTTATGGGGACAGTGCCTCCGGACGGAGGACGACTTTTTCTTTTCGGCGAGGAGATCCCGAACCTTCGGGGAAAAGCGGGATACATGGCGCAAAAAGATTTGCTGCTTCCTTGGCTTTCACTCATTCACAACGCCCTTCTGCCCGTTTCGGTGAAGAGAAAACCGACTTCGGAGGATTTCGCTGAAGCAAAAGCCCTCTTCAACTCTCTGGAACTCTCGGGGTTCGAGAATCACTACCCACGGCAAGTTTCCGGGGGAATGGCGCAACGGTGCGCCCTTGCACGGACGCTCTTCTTCCAAGCGCAGCTGGCGCTTCTCGACGAGCCTCTTTCCGCGGTCGACGCGCTTACCCGCCAATCTCTCCGCACAACGTTGCTTTTGCTGCAATCGCGTTTCGATAAGACGATCCTGATGGTTACGCACGATGTCGACGATGCTGTTCTTCTAGCGGACAGAATTCTCATTCTTTCCCGGTCTCCGATGACGGTGACCGAGGAGTTCATTCCGGGAGGTAAGAAGCCGCGAAATCCTACGAATACAGCGCTCTTGCGCCTGAAGGAGCGAATTCTGCTCTCCCTTCAGGAGGGACGTTGATGATCGGCCGTTTCCTACCAACTGCGGCGCTGCTCTCGCTCCTACTGCTCTGGGAAGCGTTCTGCCGGTTGCAGGAAATTCCTCGCTTTATTCTTCCCGCACCATCGCGAATTGCGGTTCTTCTGCTGACGGAGGCGCCCTTGCTGCTGAAACACGCGGCGGTCACGACATCCGAGATCGCCCTCGGGATTCTTTTTTCTCTTGCGGCAGCGCTTCCTCTCTCGATCGCGATGTTCTTTTCTCCTCATCTTGAACGGGGCCTTTCCCCGCTGTTGATAGCCTCGCAGGCGATTCCCGTCTTCGCCGTGGCGCCTCTCCTGGTGGTCTGGTTCGGCTACGGAACGACCAGCAAGGTCGTCATGGCGGCGCTCATCATTTTTTTCCCCGTCACGGTGACGCTGTTGCAAGGATTTAAAAGCTGCGACCCCGGGTTTCGAAGGCTTTTTTTCGTAATGGAAGCCGATTTTCGGAGGACATTGCGTTTTCTCTACTGGCCCTGGGCACTCCCGTATTTTTTTGCCGGGCTGCGGGTAGCGGTCTCCGTCGCCGCCATAGGCGCGGTGATAGGAGAATGGGTCGGCTCGCTGGAGGGGTTGGGATACTTGATGATGCAGGCCAACGCCCGTTTACGGGTTGACATGGTCTTCGCGTGCGTCGTACTTCTCTCGTGTATCGGGCTTCTGCTCTGGAGCGGCGTTTCCCGTCTCGAAGCGCGCTGTGTCCGCTGGACCCAAGACACGAAAGAGTTTCAGACAAATAAGTAACAGGGAGGAATGTATATGCGAACCAGGATTTGTTGTATTGCGCTCTTTTTTCTTCTTTTGGCGACCTCCGCCGCAAGGGGGACGGAAAAGCTGGTCCTGATGCTGGACTGGTTCCCGAACGTGGACCATGTGCCGATCTACGCGGCGATTGAATCCGGCTTCTTCGAGAAACGCGGCCTCTCCGTCGAAATCCAAAGCCCTTCCGACAGCGCGGACCCGCTGAAACTGGCGGCGGCCGGTCATGCCGATATTGCGCTCTCTTATGAACCGCAGATACTTATCGCCGCGTCCGAGGGTATTCCTTTGAAGGCCGTTGGAAAGCTGATAGGGAGTCCGCTGACAACCCTCCTTTTTCTCGAAACAAGCGGAATCCGCATTCCCTCCGATCTCGAGGGGAAAACCATCGGCTATACTGTTCCGGGGATGATGGACCACCTCGCTCAGGCTTTTGCATCGATGAACGCGATTCGCAACTACAAACTGCTGAACGTCGGCTTCTCCATACTTCAATCGCTGACCTCCGGAACGGCCGACGCGGTGATGGGCCCGTTCAAGACCTACGAACCGGTGTTGTTGGAGATGGAAGGGTATGCGTCGAATTTTTTCGAAATCGACCACTTCGGAATTCCGACATACGATGAACTCGTCTTCGTTGCAGGAGAGCGGACATACCTTGAAAAGAAAGAGAGCATCTTGAAGTTTCTGGCCGCCATCGACGAAGCGCTCGCCTTTACGGCGAGGCGCCCATCGGAAGCCCTCGGACTCTATTTCCGGGCGGTTCCGGAAGCTCCCGTAAAGATGGAGATAACGGCATTTGAACGAACACTGCCCTTTTTTGCGGCAGATACAACCCTTTCGTTGGATCAGTGGGAGACGTTTGCCGAATTCGCGCGCTCCTGCGGAATGATGGAGAAGAAGGTGGATCTGAATGCGCTTCTGGTTTCAGACAGATAAAACCGGGAACAGAAGCAGGATCGAGAAACTGACCCTCGCAGGACTTTTCGTGGCGGCGGCCATTCTTCTTTCGGGCGTGCATTTCCCCATGGGACCGACGCGCTGCTACCCTTTTCAACATACGATCAACGTGCTCGCGGGGGCGTTTCTCGGCCCTTGGTGGGCTGTGGGAGTTGCCTTTATCACAAGCGTCATCCGAAATATGACAGGAATGGGAACCCTGTTCGCGTTTCCCGGAAGCATCCCCGGAGCGATCACTGCGGGACTGGCCTTCAAGTTTTTCTCCCGGCCTATAAGCGCGCTTGCCGAACCGCTCGGTACCGGTCCGATAGGGGCTGCGCTCTCGGCGCTTCTGCTCGGCCCCGCCATGGGGAAGCCCGTCGGATTTCTTTCGCTGCAAACCGCTTTCCTCGTCAGCAGCATTCCCGGAGCGCTTCTCGGAATGGGTATCCTTCATGTCTTTCAGAAAACACCTTTCCGCAAGGTACTCCGGGGGCGTTAACGATACGGCGGAGCGAGTTCATCTCGGCGGCGGGCTCGCTCCGCATTCTTTGAAAGCCTTTTTCAGCCTTTTCTCGTGCGGGGCTTTCGCGATCGGAGAAAACAACGTATAATGCCATTCTCGGAATCAATACCGAAAGGGAGAAAACCTGTGAACCCTGTCATACAGTTGACCGTTTTAAAGTGCATCCTCTCGATACGAAGAACAAAAACGGAAAAGACCAATATCTTTTTCTACGAGATTCTGTCACCTGCGGGACTTTTCGCCTCCGGCATAGCGTTTTCACCGGACGATGACGAAAAGAGTCAAAAAATCAACGTCGAAGCGGGAGCGGAGGATTTTCTCCGCTTCACCGAAGAGCTCTCCACTCGCCAAGCCTCTTTCGGGAAACTGCTTTCTCCCTCCGTTCTTTCTTCCCTGGAGCGCCTCTTGGGCGAAATCCTCACGGCGGAGGAAGTAAGAGAGGCGCTGGAAAACCCGCGCGGCAATATGAAAACACTGGAAGAGTGTCTTCGGGAAGAGATATCTTCCCGTCTTGGGTATCGAGCAACGGCATATCTCAAGGCGGATCGCAGTGGAGAGGATGCGCTCGCCCCGTTCCTTAAAAAAGACGGCGTCGTTCCGCCCTCCGAAGAGGCGAGCAAAGAATCGGCGCCCGAGATCATTTCGTTTCTCGTTCCCTGCGCTCCCTATATCGACCCGGTAAAGGGCAC
>LVBO01000419.1:258-3304 GCA_001604435.1 Synergistales bacterium Syner_01 | reverse complement strand
TCTTTCGGGCGTCACCAGCGGGTTGTCGTAGGATATGCCGACGTAGCGCCGTTCGCTGCGAACGGGGATGGTTTCGGTATGCGCGGCGAACTCCGTCCACGCCTCCGGAAGGCCCTTGTAGCTTCCGACGTAGCGCCGGCAGTGAAGGAAGAACTCCCCGAGGCTTCGCACCTCCGCCATGCGGTCGAAACGCCCGAGCAGCTCGTCCGTCGCCTGTTCGTCGAGCGCGCGGAGTCCCTCGTTGATACGGGAGTACACGTTTCCCGTGCGATAGCGCGGGTCGCTCCGGAACTCGGAAGGCGTCTGGCCGAACGCGTCGAGAAAGGCCACCGCGAAGTTCGACGGGCTGTATCCGGCTTCGAGGGCGATCTCCGTCACGCTTCTGCCGGGATACAGGCGGAGTTCGTTCGCCGCCCATTCAAGGCGCAGGCGGCGCGCGAATCGGTACGGACTCTCTCCGAGCGCCGCCTTGAACATCCGCGAAAAGTAGAACCGCGAGTAGTTCACAGCGTCGGCGACGGCCTCGACGTCAAGGTCTTCGGCAAGGTTCGAGCGGATGAAATTCACCGCCTTCCAGACGACGGCATGCATATCCATGGGCTTCCCCTCCTTCCTGAACGGAAATGATACGCGCCGCCCGAGAGTGCGTCAAATCCATGTCTTCACTGCTCAGGGCTTGCAATAACGCTTAGGCGCAGCGCAAATACTCTTGCTTTTATTCCGAAACGATACTATGCTTGCATGGTCGGAGAACGACGCATATTCTGCAGGATATTCTGAATCAAAAAGTAAAACGGCTCTCACGAAGGGAGGCCCGGGCTAATGAATACAGTCACTATTTCCAACGAGTACCAGATAGTAATCCCAAAGGAGATCGGAGACGCGATCGGCGCAAAGCCGGGGACTCGACTGGAGGTTCTGTCGTACGACGAAAAAATCGTTCTCGTGCCGATTCGCCCCATGAGGAGCATGAAAGGCGCTTTTAAGGGAATCAATACGGAGATCGAGCGGGAAGAGGACAGGATATGAACGTTGTCGATTCGTCATGCTGGCTGGAGTATTTCGCAGGCAGCGTGACAGGGGAGCGGATCGCCTCGGTGATCGAAGACATTCAACGTCTTGTTGTCCCCACTATTGTTCTCTACGAAGTGTTCAAGAAACTCCTTGTCGAACTTGACGAAGCCGACGCACTGCTCGCGCCGGCGTATATGAAGCAAGGAGAGGTCATCCCGCTCACAGCGGAACTTGCGGTGTATTCGGCGCAAACGGGAAAAGAATTCAAGTTGCCTATGGCCGACAGCATCATCTATGCGACCGCCAGGAATTTCAATGCGATACTGTGGACTCAGGACAAGCATTTTGCGTCATTGGACCGTGTCCAGTACTTCCCCAAGACAAACAGCTAGGAGCCTGTCGAAGATGATGACTATTTTCATGACTTCCTTGTCGCGAACGAGCCCGTAGACGACGCGAAGACCGTCTTTCAGCAGCTTGATCTTCAAATACCCCGCAAGACGGCTGTTTCGCCTGTTCCCCAGCGGCTTGCCGTATCCTCCTTCGCTGTTCGGCAAAGGATTCCGCGACACCTTGGAAAATTACTTCTCTGCGCTCGGCACATCGCACGGGTTCGGCTGTCCCGTAACCTCGAAATAATACCTTCCCCATTCGCGTAATTCCGTGATCAACGGGGTCAGAGTCTTTCCCAAATCCGAGAGGGAGTATTCGGTCTTTGGAGGCGCCTCCGGGTATACCTTTCGGTGAACGAGGCCGTCCGATTCCAATTCCCGCAGATTCATCGTCAGCATACGGGGCGTCGCTTGAGGAAGAAGCCGCTGCAGAGCGGAAAACCGCTTCGTTCCCTCGATCAGATGCCACAGGATCAGCGGCTTGTATTTTCCGCCGATGAAGCACATCGACGCCTCGATCGTACAGTTGAATTTTCTCTTTTTCTCCATGAGGATACCTCCGCTATAGTTTTTGATAGTACCTATAAGAAATGTGCGTACTTGCGTCTTCCATATCATTATCCTATAGTAAAAAACCAGATACTTCAAACACGACGAAGGAGTAGCCGCAGATGTCTGCGCTCGCGACAAGTATCTCCGATGTTCTTCAGGACGCTCCCCGGATTCGCGGATGCCGGTACGACCGGCATGGCGGTCCGCTCTCATCGGGGATTCGGGAGTGAAACGATCACGTGCGAATACATGGAAGGAGGAAAAACGATGCTGAAGTATTATGTTGCGGATGCCTTCGCCGACGAGGTCTTCGAAGGGAATCCGGCGGGCGTGTGTATCCTTGACGAATGGCTTTCGGAAGACCTGATGAAAAAAATCGCCATGGAAAACAATCTGTCGGAAACCGCATTCGCGGTGAAAGAAGACGAGCGTACATACGGCCTGCGCTGGTTTACCCCGGTCGGGGAGATCGATCTTTGCGGACACGCCACCTTCGGAACAGCCTTCGTTCTGTTTCGCTTCGAGGAACAAACGGCCGACACGTTGCATTTTCACGCGAAAAAATGCGGTCATCACCTGATCGTTGCAAAGAACGGCGATATGCTCGCGATGCGTTTTCCAACCATCGCTCCCGAGCGATACGCTTATGCCGAGTATATGGGCGAGGGCATGGGCGCCGTTCCCTCCGAGGTGTACAGAACGGAGCGCGACTTGCTGCTGGTGTACGATTCCGAAGAGACGATCCGAAATTTGAAGCCCGACTTTGCGAAGCTCAAGCAATTCCCGGTCGGTCTCTCGGTCTATGTGACCGCGAAAAGCAGCGGCAGCGACTACGATATCGTAGCGCGCGCATTCTGGCCGAAAATCAACGTCAACGAAGATCCGGTGTGCGGAACGATGTACTGTACGTTGATGCCCTTCTGGCGCGAACGGCTTGGGAAAGACACGCTGGTGGCGCGGCAGCTTTCAGCGCGAGGCGGAACCGTCTATTGTTCGTACAACGGCGACAGCGTCGGCATCAGCGGAAGAGGCGCGCTCTATTCCGTTGGAACCATTTTTGTGAACGGATCGAACGAGTACTCCATATC
>LVBO01000419.1:0-251 GCA_001604435.1 Synergistales bacterium Syner_01 | reverse complement strand
TCCAAAGTTCGAAGACATGTTGAAAAACAACCCCATCCATCTCAGCAAGGCCGCCGTAGCTTTGGGCGCAACAGCCGATATGACCGGACGCGAGTTGGTGAAGCTGTTCAGTTGAGTGCCGGCACATCGTAGACTGATATTCCCTTACGCTTTAACGCTTATACTCTATTTCTTGTACCTGTCTTCCGTCGTGTAGAATCATACGTTTCCGCTCCTTGACATCTATAGTGGGGACGGCGTATTCGAATTCC
>LVBO01000418.1 GCA_001604435.1 Synergistales bacterium Syner_01 | reverse complement strand
ACGAACGGACCGTCCACACGATTCTCGAACTGGCTTTTGAAGAAGATCAAGGAGGAAGAACACGTGAGTAACGATCTCGCCGAACGCTGCCTGAAGACCGCAGCGGAAACAGGAGCCTTCACCGCCGCCGAACTGGACGTCCTCGAAGACGTGCTGGTCGAGTGGTCGCTCCACCCGGGGCGGGATTACATCCTGCTCGTGGAGTGGAGCGACGGCGACATCGCAGGATTCCTGATCTACGGCCCCACCCCGATGACACGTTTCGCCTATGACCTCTACTGGATCGCCGTGGCCCCCGGCCATCAGAAAAAGGGGATCGGCGCCAGACTCGAGGAGAAGATGTGCTCGGCCCTCCTGGAACAATCCGACAGCGCGGTCATCCGTGTCGAAACGGCGGGAAGGGACGATTACCTGGGACAGCGCTACTTTTATCTTGCGCGGCATTACGGAGAATGCGGACGCATTCCCGACTTTTATTCGGAAGGTGACGATCTTGTCCTCTACTGCAAAAAACTCTCGAAAAAGCGTTAATATCGTCAACACGCCGGATGCCTCGCCGGAGGAAACAAAACCTCCGTCGAAAGGCCGTCGTGTCAAGGACGTCTTTTCCCAGCTTCCGCTTCTCGCCGGAACGAACGCTCCCTTGGTTCCTTTTACTTCGGGCGGGAAAAAATTCCTCGAAGCCCTCAGGGAATCCGCCGGAGAAGAACGATGGAACGACTGGCGCTGGCAGATGCAGTCGCGAATCACCACCGCCGACGAACTGGGACGAATTCTCACGCTGTCGCGGGGAGAGGCCGCAACGCTGCGGAAGAGTCTGAACGCGCTCCGCATGGCGATCACTCCGTACTATGCGTCGCTTATCGATCCGGGCGACCCGGAATGCCCCATCAGGAAACAAGCCGTGCCGACGCTCAATGAGACGCTCATCGCGCCGACCGATTTGCTCGACCCGCTGCACGAGGATGTGGATTCTCCGGTACCGGGGCTGACGCACCGCTACCCCGACAGGTGTATTCTGCTGGTCACGGACCAGTGCGGCATGTACTGCCGGCACTGCACCAGACGGCGATTCGCGGGGCAGACCGACACGGCCCGATCCTCCGAGCAGATACGGGCGTGTATCGACTACATAGCGCGTACGCCGGAAATCCGCGACGTGCTCGTCACAGGCGGCGACCCTCTTACGCTCTCCGACGAGGCGCTGGATTCCATCCTCTCCGAGATCCGCGCGATCCCGACGGTCGAGATCATCAGGATAGGAACGCGAACGCCTGCGGTGCTCCCGATGCGGGTGACGGAGAGCTTGTGCGCAGTGCTGAAAAAACACCACCCTCTCTGGATCAACCTTCATTTCAACCATCCAAGAGAGCTCACTCCCGAGGCTGCGCGCGCCTGCGCTCTTCTCGCCGACGCCGGCATTCCCCTGGGCAACCAGTCGGTGCTCCTGAAGGGAGTGAACGACTGCCCGTACATCTTCCGCGACCTCAACCAGAAGCTGATGAAGATGCGGGTGCGCCCCTACTACATCTACCAGTGCGACTTGTCGCGCGGGATCGAGCACTTCAGAACCTCCATCGGCAAGGGGTTGGAGATCATGGAGTATCTGCGGGGCCATACGTCCGGGCTGGCCGTCCCCACGTTCGTCGTGGACGCGCCGGGAGGAGGCGGGAAAATCCCCGTCATGCCGAACTATGTGATCTCCCGTTCGGACAGGAAGACGATTCTTCGTAATTACGAGGGAGTCATTACCGTATATACGGAGCCGGACGATAATCAGAGCAAGTGCCTCGGAAAGTGCCGCGAAACGTGCGAGCGCGCAAAAGCGCTCTTTCCAGGAGGATTGCAATCGCTTTTCGAAGGAAACGCCGTTTCGATCGAGCCGAAGGAGCTGCTCAGAGAGAAGCGTCGGAAAGCGCGCGAAGATTCGCAGAAACATCGATAAGCAGCAAAAAGAGGGGGCGTGTCGCACGCCCCCTCTTTTGCTGAAACTCTTTTATCCCGAGGGACACGAATCAAATCGATCCGTTGTTTCCTGTCTTCCTCTGGAACCCCTGAATGAGATCGCGAAGTTCTTTCGGCTCCTCGATGCCGGGGACGATGATTTCATACGCGTCCGTTCCAGAGGAGGCGATCATGATGTCGCCTATGCCGAGCATTCTCTGAAAAACAGTCTGCCGGACTTCAATGGTGCGGATCTGCGGCATACCGACTTCCACGGAATTCTTCGCGAAGAGCCCCTTCTCCAGAGTCACCTCGTCATGCTTGACGATGAACTCCGTCGAACAACGCTTCAGCAGGATGACAACAAGGGGAATCAGCGCCACCGCGACTACCCACCACGGGGCGGAAAAACGCACGCTGAGAAATACAGCGAGCGCAGCCACTGCAACGCACAAAAGCCACCACGTTAAAAAACTTCTCCATGCTGGTCGCATTCTCTTCTCGAACGTCTCTTGCTGCTCCATAAAAAAACCCCTCCCGTCACAATTTTTATAGCTTCTTCGAAATCAACCGATAAACACGCACCAACGGGTCGCTACCATACGGAGCCATAGAGGGTCGCACCGACATACTTGATGGCTCGTTTTCTCAAAACGACTCTGCACCTCGACAAAAAAAATCCCGACGCGCCGGGAGAACGACGCGTCGAAAACATTTTACACCACCTTGGCATTCCATGGAAGAAGAAAGCGACGAAAGTGCCCAAAAAACGAAACGGACAACGAAAAAATTCCGGATGAAAGCGATTCTCCTCAATCCTCCGCAACGGAGAGAGCTATTCCGTCGTCTCCCGGAACGGTTTCGTATAAAGCAGCGGCAGCGCTATGAGCGGAAGAAACGCAACCACGAGAAGCGTTGTCTGCACACCGAAGAGATCGCCGATCTTCCCCAGCGGCGCCATCAGCATATTTCCGAATCCCCAGGAGAGCCCCATGACAATCGAGCTTGCCATTCCGCGGGAGTTGGGCGCCATCTCCTGCGCTATCGCGGCCGTTATCGGCATCGTCGCGTTTATTGCAGCAGTGCCGATCAGGAAGAAAAGGATGCTCGCCCACCCTCCGCTGTATCTTCCCGCAAGGAGGAAAAGAGGAGAGAGGACCACCACGCTCAGCAGTACCCTTTTCTTCCCCCACTTATCGGCGATCTTGCCGATGACGACCATACTGATCGTACTGGAGAGCATGATAAGGAAGAGAACGGTTCCCACCATTCCGATCTCCCCTCCCTCGGAGGCGATGCGGATGGGCAGAAACATGCGAACGCCCTGGCTCGCCGCGTCGCGGACAGTGGAGATGCCCCATACAGGGTAGATGACGACGAAAACGGACTTCAGCGTCGCCAGCAATCCCTTTTGCGGCGTCATGGCATCTCCGCTCTCGTGAGAAATCGAGGGCATGGTCCTCCATGTGAACCAGCCGAGGAGAAGGACGGGAATCATCGCCACCACGGGCATCAGGCGAAAGCCCACCGTGTTCACCAAAGCCACCGCGAAGAGCGGGCTGACCGTCACTCCAGCCGTTCCCGCGACCGCGAAGAACGCGAGAGAGACGGTGAGCTTGTCCCGTGGAACGACGTGCCCTACTCCGCCGTGTCCCTGAGGATGGAACATCGCGCTCCCGAGCGCCCAGACTCCCACGAAAAAGAGCGCCGCCCCGTAGGACGGAGAAAGCGGGATCATCGTCGCCCCGAGGCACGTCATGATCGGCCCCCAGATAACGAGCCAGGGATTCGCCGAGCGATCGGAGAGGTACCCTATGATCGGCTGGAAGATGATATGGATGATGCCGAGGAAGGTGCTGAAAAAACCCGCCTGCGCCATCGTAATCCCCAGTCTGGAGATGATCGTCGGAATGAACGTCGGCAGGAAGGACGCGTACAGGTCATTGAAAAAATGCCCCGTCGAGAGCAAAGAGAGCTTGAAACCCGAACTCTCGGGGCGCAGCAGACTGAATGTTTTTGACGCCATAAAATAAACTCACTCCTTGAGATTATACTTGAAGCTAAATACTATCATACACCATGCAGAATGTAATAGGGGGAGGAAGATGAAAATACATAATGCAAAAACGGCCCCTGAAAGAGGCCGTTTCAGTCACGCTCCGAAGAGATTCAAGGGGAGCCGAATACCGCCAGCCAGATGCAGGGCGGTTCTTTGCTCGTCGACGCTACTCGATGACGCATGTGCGCCGGGAGAAAGACCCAGTCGCCGCTCCTGAGCGTCTCGGCGGAACCGTCCTCGAACTCCAGCGCGGCCTCGCCCTGGAGCAGCGCCACCCACTCGTCCTCCTCCTGGTCGTACCAAAAGCCCGGCGGGGACGCCTGCCCGATGGAGACAATCCGTTCCATGCGGAAAGACGATGTGCGAAGAAGCTCTTCGAAGATCTCCTCGTCCGGCTGATTCGACGGAAGCCCAGCAAGGTTGCCTTTTGGGAGTTTCATTTTTTCCTCCTTCTATCAGCCATTCTCCGCAACGAAGACATCCCGGAAGGGACCGAGAAAGCGCCTTTCCGAAGACCAGTCGGCGATGGCGAAGACGATCCGCGAGAATGCTCCGGCGAACTCGGTCTCCAACGCTTCACGGAAGTCCTTGGCGGTTCAGTGAGAGCTAGTGCCTCTCACGCCGCACTTCTTAAAAAGGAGGAGGGGAATCCCCTCCTCCTTTGCTCTACTTAGGCAGTCCCTCCATGAACTTCACCAGCGCGGCGTTGAAGCGCTCAGGGGCCTCCATCATCAGGAAGTGGCCCGTATCCGGCCACTCTTCGTAGGTCAGATTCGGAAAGACCGTCCGCAGGTACGCCTCGTGATCGGGCGGGACGTATTCGTGCGCGGAGTAGACAGCCAGGGCGGGAACGCCATAGACGCGCTCCTCCCAGTTCTCCGGCACGATGAACTCTTTCATCGAGCTGTTCGCCGCGTGTTCGTCCGCGGACGCCATCTTCTCCATTATCTCGGCCCGCAGCGGCTGCGGAGTTCTGCCGTAGAAGGTGGATTCGATGAAGAAGCCGATGAACTGCGGGCGCTCTGAGCCGAGCAGCCCCTCCAGAAACGCGTTCATCTCCTTCAGCTCCTCGATCGTCCGCGGGTTCGACGGAGACCGGAAGTACGCGCCGTCCGCGTTGACGATCGCGCGGACCTCCCCCGGATAGAGCGCGAGGTACTTCGTCGTCACCGGGTACCCCATGCTGTGCCCTATCAGGACGGGATTCTCAACTCCGGCAGCTTCGACGACCGCCCGGGCCGCGCCTGCGAAGAGGTCGAGCGTGTAGGCCCTGTCGGCGGGCTTGTCGCTCAGCCCGAATCCCGGCAGGTCGATCGCGATCACGCGAAATTTTTCGCGCAGCACCTCGGTCTGAAAGCGCCAGAAGGAGACGTCGCACGACCAGCCGTGAATGAAGACGAGCGCGGGGCGCTCCCGGGGTCCTTCATCCACATAATTTACCCTGAGTCCGTCGAAATCGGCGTACGTCCCGTTCTCTTCGACGGACGCAGCAAACAAAGACTGCCCTGCAAACAGCAAAAACAACAACACGAGAAAAACAACCGAAGCCACTCGCAGCGCTTCGGGAAGACGTTTTTTCACCAATACCCCTCCGATTCAGTCTTTTTCCGCGGCTTTTTGCATCTCGTCGCGCCGCCGCTCGGCCTCCTCGTTCCGTTCGGCCAGAAACTCTTTTTGCTGCAGGCGACGCTCCTCGATCTCTTTCTCCATCAACCGTTTTTTCACGATCTTGTCGTACGTCTCCGCGGATTTTTTTACCGTTTCGTGATGCCTGTCCATGATCTCAAGGCGCTCCGCCTCGACTGCGCGCTTCGCCTTCTCGACCTTCTTCAGCCCCTCTTCCTTTTGGTCTTCGACCTTTTCTTCGACAATGTCCTCGGCGGGAAGAGGGGGAAGAGGCCGCGTCGTACCAACGGAATTGATTTTCATCGGCATCCCCCCCTTTCAGTGCTTTAAAAAAGCTGCTTATGTATCGGCATCCTGCGGGCGCTTTATAAACCGGCGGTTGAGAGCGAAAGCGCTCCGTCGCGTTCGTCCACGACGATCCGCGAACCCTCGGCGGCTTCTCCGGAGATGATCATCCGGGCGATAGGCGTTTCTATCCGGCGCACCATGAACCGCTTCAGCGGCCGCGCCCCGTACACCGCATCATACCCCTCGCGGGCGATGAGATCCACTCCCGCGTCGGTGATC
>LVBO01000417.1 GCA_001604435.1 Synergistales bacterium Syner_01 | reverse complement strand
GGGTCTCCGTGGCGGAGACGCACGCGGGGACGTTTCACGGCTGGATCGACGGCATCCGCGTTACCTGGCTCCACTACCCCAACCCGCTCCTCGAACCGCTGCAGGAGTCGCCCGACCTTCCGGGGCTCTTCATGTCCTCCCCGCGCGACACCGGCCTGATGAAATGGGCCGCCCTGGCCGACCGGGGAGCGAGGAAAGACTTTCTCGACCTCTACGAGCTCTCGTTGCAGGGCGTACCGCTTGAAGACCTCTTCTACCTGCTCCCGCGCAAGTTTCCCGGAAGCCGCCTCAACCTCTACCACATGGTGAAAAGCCTCAGCTTCTTCGACGACGCCGAGGGCGACCCGTGGCCCGTGATGCTGCGGAAGGTGGAATGGAGCGCCCTGAAACGCCACTTCCTGACCGTCCAGAGGAAGCTGCTGGGAATTCTGGGATAACTTTTTTCGTCATAGGAAAAAGAGGAGGGGAAACGCGGCTTATCGGCCCCCTCCTCTTTATTTGTCCGGCTATAAAAAACGTACGGCTCTATCTGGCCTCTATCTCGAACGCATCCCCTGCCGCTCCCGCGAAGAAGACGAACGTACCCGCCCTTGCGTAGAATTCGCCCTCGTCCACAACGCTGTCGTAGAGCAGCGTCGCGTCGTTCTCGGGATCGACCGCGATCACCCGCCCCTTCCCGGGCCGGACGAAGGAGAGGATCATGTCCTTGTCGGCCTTCCGCCACTCGTTCTCGGCGTCGGGCCCGATCATCACGCTGTTTTTCCCGTCGGCGAGCGACTCCGCTTCGTCCGCAGGAGAGAAGACGAACAGCGAGGAACGAGCCCTGATCTTCCCGTCCTTCCGAAAGAGCTGGAGGGCGAGCTGATCGCGGAACGCCGTCGCCGCGATGCTCGCATATCCGAGGTCTTCCACCTTCTGAAGGCCGTAGGCGAACACGTACCCGGGCAGCTCCGGGGCGACGGACGAACGGCCCATCAGCGTCCCGTTCATAATCTGGTCTGCGGGATGCGCGTTCCGCAGCATCCAGAGCACACCGTTCATCTCGACGGAGAGCGATTTCGGCTCCTCGATCTCCTCAAGCCTCTGGAACGCCGGGACGTTCATGCCGAAGCCGGGAATCTTCTCCAGGATCAGGTAGACGTTCTTTCCCTCGGACGCGAAGTAGTAGGAGGTTCCCTCCCCGTAGTTATGAAACACTCCGTCGCTGTAGACCAGAGAAACGGGAGGAGGCGCTTCCTCTCCCTGCGGAGGCGCGGGAAGCAGATGGTGGATATTCAGCGTCCGCTTCTCCGGGTCGAAGAG
>LVBO01000416.1 GCA_001604435.1 Synergistales bacterium Syner_01 | reverse complement strand
TCTTCGTCCGTGTGGAAGAAGTCGTAGAAATCGCCGCCGACTTCGCGCGCCGGTTCGAGCTTGGCATAGAGGTCGATCCGGCCGTCCTTCGGGAACGGGGGGAAGGTGCGGGGGACGAGACTCATCTGAATGGAGCGGGCGATGTCCAGTTCGCTGGCGATGCGCTCGCGCGCCGCGGTTTCGTTTTTCAGGCGTTCAAGATGAAGCAGGAGGTTCTCCCTCATCGAAGCGAACGAGCCGGTGAGCAGCGCGACCTCGTCGCGTCCGGTCACGGGAGGAAGCGGCGCGTGAAGGTCGCCCGAGGCGAGGAGCATGGTGGCGTCTTTCAGTTTTCGGATCGGCCCGCTGATTCTGTTCGAGATGAATAAAACCATCAGCAGCATGGCGAATACTCCCCCCAGACCGAGGAACGTCTGTACCCTGCGCAGATGGATGATGTCGTCCAGAACCTCGTCTTCGGGGAAGACGATGCCGAGCGACCAGCCGATATTTCCCACCGGGCGGAAAAAGACCAGAAGGTCGCCGCGGAGGGGATCGTACAGGGACGCTACTCCCTTCTCGCCACGTATCATTCTGTGGCCGAGAGGGATCAGGTCGGGGCGGTTCTCCATCTCGGCTACGGTGAAGAGCGTTTCGCGCATCAGCAACTCCCGCCGCGGATGGGCGACAAACGCGCCGTTGGACGTTACAAGAAAGACGTAGCCGTGACCTCCGACCTCCATCGTGGAAATGATATCGGCCAACCAGTGGAGTTCGAGCGACGCGCCGATAGAGGCCAAATAGCGCCAGTTCGCGTCGTAGAGGGGAATACCGTAACTGATCATCATCGATTCGGCGCGTTCGTCGGCGAAGAACGGCTCCGTCCACAAAGGCTTGCCCATCTGCAACGGAAGCTGGTACCAATCCTGCACCGTCCAGTCCATTTCGCCGGCAAGGTTCTTATACTGAAGAGCATTTCCCTGGCGAAAAACCAACGGACAGAAATTACGAAAGAGAGGATTCGTCGCCTGCTTGGAAAAGCCGACGTACAGCCCGGTGACCTGAGAATGGGGCGCAAGAAGCTCCTTCATCATCTCCGGCATCTTCTCCGGAGATGGCTCGAAAAGGGTGATCATGGTAGCAAGATCGCGAGTCACAGCCTCCGCCACCATCGGTATCTGGAGAAACTTGCTCT
>LVBO01000040.1 GCA_001604435.1 Synergistales bacterium Syner_01 | reverse complement strand
ACGTAGCTGAAAATTGCATATTGCCCGAAAAGAACGTCCCGTGGTATGATTTTATAGTTTCCACGGACGGAAAGGGGCGCCTTCCCGAAGGCGGTTCGTGCGGAACGCGGACGAGAATGTGCAAAAAAAGCCCTGCGAACTGAGGAGAGAGGATCCCTGCCATGGAGAAAAAGGTTCGGTCTCGCGGAGCATTTGAACGTGGAGTCGTCGTCGCCTGTCTCCTCTTTGCGATCATAGGAGGCATCCTTGGGTATTCGGAGATGCGGCGCGCTTCGCGGCACGCGCAGGAGGAGCTGCTCCGGACCGCGCGCCTTCTTTCGGAGAGCGTGAATCCGCAGCGTCTTAAAGCGCTCTCCGGCAGCGCCTCCGACCTCTACCTTCCGGACTACTCCCGCTTGAACGAGCAGCTGCTCTCGGTCCTTCCCGTGCTGCCTCGCGGCTCGTCCGTCTCCATTCTCGGCAGACGGGAGGACGGCGTCCTCGTCTACATGATGAATGTGCGCGCCGAGGCTTCCGCGCTTCCCGGCGACGAGTTCCGCGCCCGGTTCGCCGCCTTCCGGCGCCCTTTCGACGACAAACGCCCGATTCTGCTCGGGCCTTTCACCGAAGGGAACGGCTCTTTCTTCGCTGCGCTGGTTCCTTTGATAGAACCGGCCACACGACGGGTCATCGCCGTTTTGCTTCTTGAAGCGGATGCTCGAAACGGGTGGAGAGAGCCGTACAAAGCGGCGTTCGTTCCGTGGGGAGCGTCCTTGCTCTTGCTCCTGGTCCTTTTCGTCGGCTACCGCTTCTCCCCCCGATTCCGCGACTCGACGGCGTTCGTGTACGCTGAGGTGCTCTGGGTTGCCTTGATCGGCCTTGTTCTGGCAGGGTCGTGCGCATGGCTCGTGGGCGCGTATGAAGATCGCGGACGTTCGAAGGCGTTCTCCATGCTTTCCGACTTCGGTTCGAGCGCCTTGATACAGTCGCTTCAGGACCTGCGGGATTGCAGCATCGAAGGATTGGGGCGCTTTTTCGAGAGCGGCGAACATGTCGGCGCCGTTGAATTTACGAACTTCGTCGGCCATCTGACCGCTCTTCCTCATGTCGACGAAGTGGTGTGGGCGCCCGCCGTTCCCTCGCTGGCGACAGGAAGCGAAAAACCGACGGAAGCGGGGAGCGGGGCTCCCGAAGACGCTTCTGGGGATGTCGCTGCTCAGCCTGCCGCATCGTTCTACGAACTCTCCTTTCCGGTGCTCTATGCAGCGCCCGCCGACCGGAGAATGCTGTCTCCCGGGGTCGATCTGCGCTCCTTCCCCTCTTTGAAACAAGCTATGGAGCGCTCCGTGCGAAGCGGCATGAAAACCGCCTCCGAAGCGACGAGCAACCTTCTCGGCTCCGACGGGGCATGCCGCTCCGTCGTGTTCCGTCCTGTGCGGAGAGCGGGGGGCGACCTGCTTGGCGTTGTCGGCTTCGTGCTCAACTTCGATATTCTGCTCCACGATACGATGCTCCGGGACGAAGGGGCGCAACAGCACGTCATGGCGGTCGAACTCAAGCGCCTTCTTCCCGGCGGAGAAGGTCTTCCGCTGCTTTCCATCCCCTCCGGAGAGGATGCGCCTCGGGAACGGGACGCGGAGTCTTTTCATTCAACGCGTCCCTTTTTCCTTTTGGGCCAGGCCTTCGTGCTGGAGACACGTTCCGGCGGGGGGTTCGCCTCGTTGCACCCGAAACGAATAGGGCGGATCGTCTTCTTCTTCGCCCTCGCCGTTTCTCTGCTTGTTACGCTGCTCGCAGCGCTCTTCCTCAACTGGCGGCGGACGCTGCTCCGATTCGTGACGATCAAGACGATCTCTTTGGCGCAGAGCGAATTTCGCTCCCGGAAGCTTGCCCACCTCTACCGCTCCATCACGGAGGGGGTGGTGATAACCGATTCCGAGGGGATTATCGAAGAGTGCAACGACGCGCTCGAAGAGCTGACGGGCTTCAGGCTCGAAGAGATGCAGGGAAGATCCCTTGCGATCTTCTCCGCAAGGGAGGGGCAGTACGACCATGAATTCCTGCGATCCCTCGGGCGGAACGGGGTATGGCGGGGCGAGGTGTGGAACCGGAAAAAGGACGGCGAAGTGTACCCGGTCTGGCTCACCATCGCGTCGGTTCAGGACGACGCGGGGCAGACGACGCACTACTCGGGCGTGATGCGGCACATCGGCGGCATCAAGAGCGAGCAGGAGCGCTTGAACAGGATGGCGTACTACGATTTTCTGACCGGGCTGCCCAACCGCGCCCTCTTCACCGACCGCCTCGAGGTCGCCATGGCGAGGGCGAAACGCGAGGGGGCGATGGTCGCGTTGGTCTTCCTGGATCTCGACCGCTTCAAGGAGGTCAACGACGCCTTCGGGCACGAAACCGGGGACGCGCTGCTTATCGCGGTGGCGGCCCGTTTGAGCGGCGCCTTCCGCGAGCAGGACACCGCGGCCCGCTTCGCGGGCGACGAATTCGTGCTCCTCTTCGAAGGACTGCGCGCCGACGGTGAACTCGATCCGCTGCT